>NZ_PYLV01000025.1:0-68763 GCF_003025475.1 Photobacterium sp. NCIMB 13483 | reverse complement strand
ACAGATGGTGTCTTACCCATCGCAAGAAATTGCGTGCCCTGGTGGTGGAATTGGTAGACACAAGGGATTTAAAATCCCTCGGCGTTCGCGCTGTGCCGGTTCAAGTCCGGCCCGGGGCACCATCTATTATGTTGTTAAGTCAATTAACAACAGGCTAGGGAAACCTAGTAACGTTGGCGCGTTGGCAGAGTGGCTATGCAGCGGATTGCAAATCCGTGTACCTCGGTTCGACTCCGGGACGCGCCTCCATTCTCTTTGAGAATAAAAGCCCGAGTGGTGAAATTGGTATACACGACGGATTCAAAATCCGTTTCCTTCGGGAGTGACGGTTCAAGTCCGTCCTCGGGCACCAATTAAAATAACAAAGCCTCAGCTTACGCTGGGGCTTTGTTGTATCTAGCCTAATCAAAAATTTATCCCTACCTTTTTCTGGTCAACGTCTATTCTATATCTTTAATCTTATTATCGACGTCATAAATCAAATCCTCGCATCTTCTCTATAATCAACGCATAAGCCCGCTGAAAGACAGGTCCCTTAACTCCTTTCTGATTGGTTAACATTACACAAGGCCATAAAACTTCTTGTGCTGAAAACCCACTGTTTTTTAATTTCACTACCTTATCACCAGTAAAAGGTTTGGCTAGGTGATCGGGAATGATAGCCCAAGCATGAGGTGTTTCATTCAAGCATTTGACCATCAAATCAACCTCAGTAAAAAGACGATAGAAAGGGCTTAAGATAGTGAGTTTGTCTAATTCTGCGGCAATAAAGCTTTCTAGAATAAATTGAGGTTTTACTTGAAGGTAAGAGCGTGTATAGGACAAATTATTATCCATGGTTTTTTTATTAACATAAAGTGAGCAAGCGACTTGGCCTAAAGTCAGTGCTTCAAGTCCATCTTGTGGTTTAGCTCGATGAGATAAAGCCTGTAAAGTAATATCAATGGTTTGATTATCTAATGCATTAATAGCTGTTGTTTTGTTTTGGCATAACCAGTGAATTTGTGATGATGGGAATTCTGATGAGAGCTGAGTGCTGATATCAACAATAACCTGGTGGGGGATTACTACGTCATAACTGATGGTGAGACTATTTTCTATGCCATGAAAAAGATTATCAGCCAGACTTTGAATCTCTTTGTGTTGTTCCAACAGTAATTTACTGTAGTTATAAATATTTTTAGCTTCAGGTCTTAATCTCGGAAGTTTCTTTTCACGGTTAAATAGTTCAATACCTAATTCTATTTCTAAATAACTTACTAGTTGATGAATTGATGATTTATCTTTTCGTAGCAGACGAGCCGCCGCACTAAATGAACCAGCCTCAACAACCGCAACAAATGCATCCACCTGCTCAAAAGTAAATTTTCTCATGTCTGACTCGGTGTTTATGTTTGGATAGCCCCAACATAACAGAGATTACTTGAGAGGAAAAGTGGGCAACAATACTTTCAAATCGAAGAAAATAACAATATGAAGAGTAATGCAAAATATGAAGGATAAGTAGCAATGGAGAATACATCAAAATTAGCTCCTATAGATAAAGCAAAAACGGGAATGGCAAAATGGTTTAGCTTAGTTATTTTGCTTATGGCACAGATGGGCACTATGGGGGATAACTCTGGGCTTTCTGTTTCAACGGCATCTTTAATTAACGAACTTGGCGCATCGGTTTCTGATATTGCTTTTGCCAATGCCATGTATCCGTTGATTGCTGGTGCATGTATGATTGCAGGGGGAATGTTAGGGCTGATCTGGGGCTGGAAACGTCTTTTCCAAGTTGGAGCTTTATTGCTATGTTTAGCCGAAATTATTGCCGCTTATACTGATAATATTCAAATATTTATTTTTGTAGCTCGAAGCTTATCCGGTTTTGGTGCCAGCTTTTTAATTCCGGCAGTGTTAGGTTTAATTGTTGGTATTTATACGGATACCAAAGATCGCGCTATTGCTTTTGGTGCAGTTGCCGCAGCCGTTGGTGTTGCAAATACAGCAGCACCTTTAGTCTTTGGCTTTCTCATTGATAAGTTTGACTATCGTGTTGCCTTTGAAGCTCTTGCTATTTACTTTGGTATGATATTTATATTAGGTTTTGCATTAGAAAAAATTGAAAAGCCAACAGTAAAAATTAAGTTTGATTTTATTGGCACTATATTAGTTTCGATTGGATTACTCTCAGTAATTGTTGGCTTACTTAAAATATCAGAATGGGGTCTTATTACGCCATTATCACCAAGCTTCCATATTCTAGGTATTAGTCCAACTTTACCATTGGTTTTATTTGGTATTGCTATTCTTATTGTTTTTATTAAATGGGAGCATCAGTTTGAATTAAAAAATGGTGCATGCTTAATGCCTCAATCATTTATTAAAACACCTCAACTACGAGATGGTTTATATATGTGTGGCATGGTCTTTTTTGTCTTAGGTGCTTATATCTTAATTGGTATTACTTATTGTCAATTGGTTGCAGGATACAGTGCAACAGATACAGCTGTATTATTAATGGTTTTCTCTATGGGGATGCTAATAACATCACTGGCGACGCCAACTAAATTTGCTCATGTATCTTGTCGAAAGTTATGCATGGTTGGTATTGGATTCTGTGTTCTAGCTTCTTTATCTGGTGCTTTGGGAACTGAAATTGATTCAATTAACAAGGCCTTCTTTGCTTCAGCACTTTTTACTGGTCTTGGTTGTGGAATTATTGCTTCACAAGCATCATTAATCGTAACTGCTGCAGTTAATCAACGTGATGCAACTCAATCTGGTGGCGTTCAAGCAACATCAAGAAATATCGGTCAAACTATAGGTATTGCAGTATTGGGTAGTGTTTTGATGTTCTCTTTGACAAATATGGTCAAATCAGATGCGGCAAATAGTGACTTAATTAGTACTCAAACCAAGCAACAAGTTGAACAAATATCATCAATTCCATTTTTAAGTGATAAAGATTTCACTCAACTCGTTGAAAATAATATTACAGAGAAAAAAGACTATCCAGTACTTGTCGATATTAATCGTGAAGCTCGTAAATCATCAGCACAATTATCGTGGTTAGTATTAGCTGCAATGTGTTTTATGAGTATATTTACTTTAACGAAGAATATTCCAAATTATTCACTTATCAATAAATCGTAATAGAGGTATTTATTATGTGTACTCAAATTTCAATTCAAACATTACAAAATGATATTATTACCGGTCGTACTAATGAGTTTGGCCAGTATTACCGTAATAATGTAAGTTTCTTTCCTCGTCAATATGATGTGCCAAATTTTGCAATAGGTAAAAGCACGCATTTAAGAAAAGCGAAGTATGCAGTTATTGGTTGTAATATTGGTGAATTATTTGGTGATGCAGCATCTAGTCTTGAATTTTTAAGTGATGGCTTTAATGAAGAAGGGTTATCTATGGGTGTGTTGTACTACCCAAAGATGGCAACCTATGAGGTAGCAATAAAAGCAACAGATGAGATGATTGATGTTTTAGCAACGCCTTACTTGGTCTTATCTCAATGTAAAACTGTTGCGGAAGCGCGTGAATATATTGAAGCGCATCAAGGCAAATTTGTTGTATTAGCCGGAGCAGAACAGCCAGGGCATTTCTTGTTTATTGATAGAACGGGTGATGCAGCAGTATTTGAACCGGATCAAAAAGGTCGCATTGAAATTAAGCCATCAAATGGCATTATGACCAATAGCCCTCAGTATGAATGGCACCTAAAGAATCTAGGTGTGTACTCAAATATCCAACAGTTTGATACCGCAGATTCTGTTCTTCGCAACCTTGATGGTAGTTCGGCGCATTCTCATGGTACATGCGGTGCATTTGGATTGCCTGGCGATACATCACCAACATCTCGTTTTGTAAAAGCAAATTATTTAGCAAATGCGAGTACAAAATCAAATGTCGTTACTGCACAAGATGGCGTATTACGTCTACTTCGTATTTTTAATAATTTCGATATTATTCCGGGTATGGCGCTAAAACGTATTCCTGCAATGGCAAGTGATGAAACTGCAGTAAGTGGGGAAGTACCAACGACAATGGTTGATAATGCTGTTGAGACAGACTTTGAGAATACGGTAGCTGCTCATACTGACCATACGATTGTAAAGGATCTAACAAATCTTAAGTTCTACTATAAAGATTGGACTAATCAGTCAATTCGTTATGTTGCTTTTGAAGATTATGATCTTAATGGAAGTGATGTCGTGACTGTGAAGATGGTAGAGGATAATGCGCTTAAAGCTCAGCGAATTGTTATGAAATAGACGTTGAATAAAGAGGTTTAACGTCATTCAATTCTAATGTGGCATGTAGAGGTGCCACATTAGAAGTAAAATTTATTGTTATATTGTATTCTTGTTCGATACGGAGTATCGTTAATCGACGATTAGCGAAGTGGGGTGGTAAAATAATGACCAAATGTCCTGATTCTTGCCAAATATCTTTTACGGCAACAGATCAACAACTAAAGACAGAACAAACATTAGCAGCGCAAGCTAAAGCATTATCACATCCTGCGCGTTTGCGTATTCTTCACATTCTTCACACCTTAGATGCGATGGATAGCTGTTTAAACAGTGATCTAGTGTCTGAGTTAGGATTAGCGCAATCAACAGTTTCTGAGCATCTACGGATACTAAAACAAGCTAATTTTATTAAAGCTGAACCAAACCCACCTAAAGTGTGTTACCGCATTAACCGTGAAGCACTAAATACATTTAATGCTAAATTTTCAGATTTCTTGTCTTAATATTTTATTAAGTGCTTTATAGACAAGATTGGATTTCTTCATAACAATTAATCGTTATTCGACGATTAACGATTGGTTATTGTAAATAATAAAAATTGGAAGGTTACTATGACAACAAAGGTTTTAAATAGCCCAAATAATAAAATGCAGTTTCTTGATCGTTACTTAACGGTATGGATTTTTGCTGCAATGATCATTGGGGTGGGGATCGGCGCTGTTTTTCCTGAAGTATCTCAGTGGAATCAAGCGATGTCGGTTGGAACAACCAATGTTCCGTTGGCGATTGGTTTGATTTTAATGATGTATCCTCCTCTTGCAAAAGTAAATTATGGGTTAATGGGAAAAGTAACCAAAGATAAACAAGCCCTTACGTTATCTTTGGTCATGAATTGGATTGTTGGTCCTATTTTAATGTTTGTTTTAGCACTAACCTTCCTTGGTGATCACCCGGGATATATGGTGGGGATTATTCTTATCGGCTTAGCTCGTTGTATTGCGATGGTATTAGTCTGGAATGATATTGGAGGCGGTAATAAAGAGTATGGCGCTACATTGGTTGCATTAAACAGCGCATTTCAAATTC
This sequence comes from Photobacterium sp. NCIMB 13483, assembly GCF_003025475.1. Lineage (NCBI taxonomy): Bacteria > Pseudomonadati > Pseudomonadota > Gammaproteobacteria > Vibrionales > Vibrionaceae > Photobacterium > Photobacterium sp. NCIMB 13483. Next base: position 63,418 of record NZ_PYLV01000025.1, on the reverse strand, counting down.
TGACTTATAGTGTTATGGCATGGTTGTTTATTACTGTATTACCACCATTATTTGGTTATCAGGGTTTTGCTATTGATATATCTATTTTTGATATTGCGGAAAGTGTGTTGATTTATCTTGGTATTCCTTTTCTTGCGGGTTTTATTAGTCGTAAATGGTTGGTCGCTAAAAAAGGAGAGCAATGGTACAACGAGGTGTTTATTCCGCGTATCTCGCCAATTACGTTAATTGCATTACTCGCTACGATTGTGCTGATGTTTAGTCTTAAAGGCGATATGATTTTAGCTTTACCTATGGATGTTTTTCGTGTTGCAGTGCCGCTTGTTATTTACTTTGTTCTAATGTTTTTTATTAGCTTCTTTGTCGGTAAGAAAATGGGTATTCCTTATGATAAGAATGCCTCTATTGCTTTTACAGCCACAGGTAACAATTTTGAATTAGCGATTGCAGTGTCTATCTCAGTATTTGGATTGAGTTCAGACCAAGCATTTGCGGGAGTAATTGGTCCTTTAGTTGAAGTTCCAGTATTAATTGCCTTGGTTAATGTTGCGCTTAGAATGAAACAAAAATACTATCCGTAATTCTATTAAATCAAGGTGTATATTAAAACAATGAATAGAGAAGAATTAGAGTGTTTATTATTGGGGTCTATAATTTGTGTTGCGGATAAAATGTAATCCCGTATAACCCTATCTTCTCTCTTAATTTATTTATATTACACTAAACATTAGGATTACAAGCATGCTGAATCATGTCGTAACAACCTACACCCGATCTATATTTGATGATGATATTGAAGAGGGATCTATTGATGATTTTTCAGATGAGTCAGCATTAGTCATCAATGTATCTTCTGATCGAGCAGACATGTTATCGATGTTGATTGAAAAAGGAATAGCGCTGGCTGATGGGTGCTATCATTTGATCGATGATGAAAATCGAATAGGGTATCGTGTGACCATTGATTCGAAAGATACCAATATTATACGTTTTAATTTAGTGCACATTACAGATCAAGACTCACGTTATTTAAATGCCTATGATATTGAAGTGATCGCTACTGCTGATGATAAGAAAGTGTATATTTCAACAATGCCTTATATGCCATTTTTTACTACTATTCTTGATATGTATAATGGTGATGAAGCACAAAAGATAGATGCATCGATACAGCAAGCTATTGAAGATTTATCATTAGGTTGGTTGTGCTATCATTTAGTGGATAACAACGTAAATTAATTATTATCGATTATAGTGATTATCGAGGTTGAGTTAATTTCTTTCGTATAGAAATTCAATAGCAAATTTTTTAAAAAAGCTTCATTCAAAGAGTGAGGCTTTTTTGCTTATGGGTCGAATGGTAGCGCTAACGTTGGTTACTTCTTTCTGGAAAGTTACTATTTTAGTATAATGGCATCTTTATTTATATTTGTTGTTAATCTAAACAATAAGGTATTCCTGACATGAAAGATGCATCAGTAATCATTGGATTAAGTAATCCTAAAAGTCCAACCAATATCGGTGCTGTACTCAGAGCAGCAGGTTGCTATAAAGCAGATGCTGTTATTTATACGGGAACCCGTTACGATAAAGCCGCAAAATTTCAGACAGATACTAAGAAAATGGCACAGACAATTCCATTATCTGGTGTTGAATCTATGCTTGATAACTTGCCGAAAGACATGAAGATTGTTTGTGTTGATTTTGCTGAGGGAGCAACATTATTGCCTCATTTTCAGCATCCAGACAAAGCGATTTATATCTTTGGCCCAGAAGATGGTTCTATTTCACAAGATGTAGCAGACAGAGCCGACCATGTTGTTTATGTACCCACGGTTGGTTGTATGAATTTAGCAGCATCCGTTAATGTTGTTTTATATGATCGTCTTGCTAAACAAGAAAATATTATCCAGAGTGATGACCATATTCGCCAAAATCGTGATAATAAAAATAACTTACGTGTAAGTGCTAAATAAATTTTTAATAAAATATCGCTAGATTATCGCCGTTGTAAATACGAACGGCGATAAATTCCATGTGTTATATGATATTATGCCGACTGTTTAACATCCCAAATTGTATAAAGTCCTAATGTGATTAATATTATTGCGCCTCCTAATATATCATTCAGAGATGGTTGCTCGCCAATAACTAAAAAGACATACAGTGGGCCTAATAAAATTTCCATTAATAAAATTAGACTTGTTTGCGCGGCAGGAATATAGGCTGCTGATTTTGAAATACACAAATAAGATCCTGGTACAACAATACCACCTAATATTAATAAATATAGCATTTGAATATGTGATAATGAAAAAGGTTGTGCCCCTTTAATATAAGCAAATACGGCAATCATAAAGCCAGCGATAATAAGAATATTAGCGGCTTGTTCCCCTTTCGTTTTGCGCATAGCAACGAGATAAATAGCAGTGGCTAATGCAGTGATTAATGCCAGTACATTACCTATCCATTGGCCGCCCGCAGGGGCAAAAGCAAAGATGATCCAAATGCCACTGGTTGCAACACCAATAGCCAACAGTGTCGGCCACTTCAATTTTTCTTTTAATATTAGAAAACCTAAAATTGCAGTAAAGAAAGGGGCGGTATTGATGATAACGAGCGTGCTTGCAACTTGGGTATAATGTAACGATTCAATAAAGCAAACAGTAGAGGCGGCAAAAATAGCGCCTAGTCCGAGTAATGATAATGATGGACGAGATATTTCAGTTGTAAATTGCTTTCGATTATAAAGTAATTGAAAAATAACTAACGCAATGCACTGAAATGCACCACGCCAAAAAAGGACATTCCATGCAGTAGAATTAGATAGTTTAACGAATAAACTATCAAAGCTTAATATCATTATGCCAATAAAAGCCAATAATAATCCGCGATTTTTATCGCTCATAATAATAGTTTCCTATAAATCTAGTTCAGTGAATTAATTTTTTTACCAATATTAGATGCTGAATACGTGATGAGTATCTAATAAATATTATACCTATAATGTATTAGTTACTATCTTTTAGGATTAATCAATCACTGAATCTAATATTACCTATGATTAGGGGCTATTTAAGCAGAAAATTTCATAGTTATGATGATTTTTGCGATTTGTCGTAAAGTATGTCTGCCTTTATAACGTTTTTTTCTTTTAGATTGGAACGATTATGAATAGCGATAAACTGATTGATGCTTTATTTACCCAAGGGTGGTTTGTCTGGGATAATTTTTTGACGTCACATGAAGTCAGTGAATTGAAAGCATGTATTCCAACAGATTGGAGCCAAGCTGGCGTTGGCCGTAATGATGAATATATGACTAAAAAAGCAATTCGAAGCGATAAAATTCAGTGGCTACAATCTGATATGGGGCCGCCAGTGAGCGATTTTCTACAACGAATGAACGACGTTCGCCTTGAAGTAAATCGCCATTTATTCTTAGGCTTATTTGAGTATGAAACACATTTCGCTAAATATGAACAAGGTGATTTCTATCAAAAGCATGTAGATTGTTTTCGTGGTCAAGAAAATCGTAAATTGACGACTGTTTTTTATTTAAATGAAGATTGGCAACCTGAGCATGGTGGTCGTCTGAAGATGTATGATCTTGATGATAATGAATTGGCAATGTTGGATCCCAAAGCGGGTCGGCTAGTCGTATTTTTATCTGAACTGTTTCCTCATGAAGTACTTCCTGTAACACAACAACGAGTTAGTATTGCTGGCTGGTTTCGTACCAATGGTGTTAGTGGAAATCAACTCGATATTGCTCGCTAATAGATAATAATAACTATCGTAGCTATATAAGCTTTATTTTTAATTATTTGAGCTTGTTATATATGCTTTATCGTATATTCTAATGTTTTTAATGATAGTTATAAGGTTTTTACTGTGAAACGTATTTTGTTTCTTTGTACGGGAAATTCTGCACGGTCGCAAATTGCAGAAGCATTAATGCGCCATATGTGTAGAGACAGTGAAACTACCATCGATCAATTTGAAATTATGAGTGCGGGGATGGCACCTGAAACTGTTGATCCCCGTGTATATAAAGTTCTTAATTATCACAATATTAATTCCGATAATTTAACCAGTGTATTAGCGTCGAGCTTACAAAATCAACATTTTGATGTTGTGATAACCTTATGTGATAAAGCCAGTAAAGAATGTGCGCTTTTCCCTGATTCAGATGCACTAATACATTGGGATTTTAAAGATCCTAAACTGCAAGCTGGCTCTCAAGGATTTTACGATGTTTTTGATGGTCTAAAAGCAAAGATAGCATTATTTTTGATGCTTAATGGTGATAATCAATCAGATACGATTGGTGCCGTTGAATTATTTAAAATCATGAGTGATCCATTACGATTACGTATTTTAATGCTGATTCATGATGAAGTTGCTTTATCTGTCGGGGATTTAACTAAAGCATTGCAGGTTAGTCAGCCTAAAGTTTCTCGTCATTTAGCATTGTTACGAGACAGTGGTGTATTACAAGACCAGCGTGAAGGTGTATGGATCTTTTATCATTTTCCTTGTGATTTACCACAATGGATTCGACACACCTTTGATACTGTGCGGAATGGTCAACCGGCGTTGATTAATCAAGAAAAAATACGTTTAAGTGCAATAAAAAATAGAAAAAAACCACAATTAACTAATATTATAACAAAGTAGGAGTTGTTACTTTATGGACAATTTACATCCTGTTTGGTCACTACCACTAAATGATACTACACCTTTAAAAGGTGGCTTATTATTAACGCCATGCCCAGGAACGAAAGGGGTTAACGCGATCACAAGTTTACGTCAGTTAAAAGCGGCGGGAGCAACTGTGGTTTTAACTGCATTAGAAGAAAATGAACTTTCGAACCAAGGCGTTCAATTATTAGCAGAAGCGTGTAAGTTATTAGGTATGCAATGGTTTCATGTACCTATCGAGGATGATTGTGCACCAACTGCTGATTTTGAAAAAAAATGGCAACGTGCCAATGATGCAGCACAAATAGCATTGAATAATGGTGAATTTGTTGTCGCTCATTGTAAAGGTGGCTCTGGTCGTACTGGAATACTAGCCGCACGTCTTCTACTTGCTCGTGGTATGCCTTTTAATGCAACACTTGCTTCTATTCAAGCACAAAGACCCGGTGCTTTTGCTCGCCAATCACATATTGATTATATTAAGCAATGGAATAACGATGCTAAGCATTAATTTCGCTTCATAAATACTGACTATTAAACCTCGCTGATGCGGGGTTTTTTGTTTTTTGGTGGCTGTTAAAAATATTTCGTGCAAAAAAGGTTTATTTTATTTTTTACGGCTGATATATTTGATTTTTCATATATATGGTTATTCATATATTTACTATTGGCAAGCTGAGGAAGGATCATGACAATTAAAGTAGGGATCAATGGATTTGGACGTATTGGCCGTTTAGCATTACGCGCAGCATTTGATTGGCCTGAGGTTGAGTTTGTATTAATTAACGATGTTGCAGGTGATGTTAATGCTTTGTCCCACTTACTTGAATTTGACTCGATTCAAGGGCGTTGGGAATATGCAGTGACTGTTGATGGTGGTCAAATGATGATTAATGGTCAAGCAATTCGTTATTGTCAGCAACAACATATTGCTGACGTTGATTGGTCTGGTTGTGATGTCGTGCTAGAAGCAACAGGTGTTCACCGTGACACTCAATATCTTAATCAATATTTAGAGCAAGGCGTTAAGCGCGTTGTGGTTTCTGCGCCCGTAAAAGAAGAGGGTGTATTAAATATCGTGGTTGGTGTTAACGATCATTTATTTGATCCAGAAAAACATCGTATAGTGACCGCTGCATCTTGCACTACCAACTGTATCGCCCCTGTTGTAAAAGTGATCCACGAACACCTTGGTATAAAGCAAGCATCATTTACCACTATTCACAATTTAACCAATACACAAACTATTTTAGATGCTCCACATAAAGATCTACGTCGAGCTCGAGCATGTGGCATGAGCTTAATTCCAACGACAACGGGTTCAGCTAAAGCGATTGTGGAAATATTTCCAGAGTTAGCCGGAAAAATTGATGGTCATGCAGTGCGTGTACCACTCGCAAATGCATCACTGACTGATATTATTTTTGATGTTGAGCGTGATACCTCTATTGATGAGGTTAATCAATTATTAAAAACAGCATCAGAAACAGATCTAAACGGTATTTTAGGCTTTGAAGCGCGGCCTTTAGTATCGATTGATTATCGCGGCGATCAACGTTCAACCATTATTGATGCATTATCTACAATGGTTGTTAATCAACGAATGGTTAAAATATATGCTTGGTATGACAACGAAATGGGTTATGCAACACGGACTGCAGAATTAATACGTAAAGTCGGATGTTAGTTATTAAGTATTAATTGTATTGAAATGTAGTGAGTATTTTATGTTAGCAAAGCTGAGCCAGTTACCCAATGATGTACGCCAATATATGTTGGTGACATTTAATTATTGGAATTTTACTCTCACTGATGGTGCATTACGAATGTTGGTGGTTTTACACTTCCATCAGCTTGGTTATAGCCCGTTAGAGATAGCCTCATTATTTCTATTTTATGAGTTTTTTGGCGTGGTCACGAATTTAGTTGGTGGCTGGCTTGGCGCGCGATTAGGTTTAAATCGAACCATGAATATTGGTTTGTTTATGCAGGTTGTTGCGTTGTTAATGCTTGCTGTACCTTCAGTAAACCTTACTGTTATATGGGTAATGTTCGCTCAAGCACTGTCAGGTATTGCTAAAGATCTGAATAAAATGAGCGCAAAAAGTGCGATTAAAACGTTGGTGCCTAATGAAAAACAAGGTGCGCTGTATAAATGGATTGCACTACTAACTGGATCAAAAAATGCACTAAAAGGTGTTGGCTTTTTCCTAGGGGGAGCATTACTGGCATTGATTGGTTTTCAAGGCGCGGTCGTTGCTATGGCTGGTGTACTTGCGGTTGTCTTTATATGTAGCCTGTTGTGGCTTGATAAAGATCTTGGTAAAGCAAAGAGCAAGGTGAAATTTAGTCAGATTTTCTCAAAAAGTAGAAGTATAAATATACTCTCAGCTGCGAGAATGTTCCTTTTTGGCGCACGTGATGTTTGGTTTGTTATTGCGTTACCACTATATTTGGGACAAGTTTTTGGTTGGGACCATTTACTGGTAGGTGGCTTTTTGGCTCTGTGGGTCATTGGTTATGGTTTTGTTCAAAGTATCGCGCCAAGAATTACAGGAAAAACAGAGGGTATCGTACCTGATGGGCGAGTTGCATTTGGATGGGCAATGGTACTGGCGGTGGTTACAGGAGTGATAGCCATTGCATTACAATTTAATTGGTACCCACAGTTAATTATTATTATTGGTCTAATGATCTTTGGTGCAGTTTTTGCTGTTAACTCCTCATTACATTCTTATTTAATAGTAAGTTATGCCAAAGGTGATGGTGTAAGTTTGGATGTTGGTTTTTATTATATGGCTAACGCAATGGGACGTTTAATCGGAACATTACTTTCAGGTATGGTATATCAATTATATGGCTTGGCTATGTGTTTATGGATAGCGTTTATTTTTATAATGATAACAACAATTATATCATTATGGTTACCACGTCGTAGTACAACTGCGGTGTCTATTTAGCCTAATTGCGTTATTGTTTTTAGCTATAAAGTGATATTTATCGGAAAGATTTTAAATAAAGTTTATTATCAATACTGACCTTCTTTAATTATGCTATGACATACGGTATATTAGGAGGTCATTATTTATATAGTATTAAAGATAGTTATTTTTCCAGATATATTGCTTAGGCTACTGATTACTTATGGTTACAACATTAAAAGCATTAAAACGAAACAGTTATGGTGGTGAGTTCATACAAGAGGCATTGCATACTGTTTATGAAACGTTAAAGCCTACACATTGTTATATTGCTTATTTTGATAAAAATCATCATAAAGCGACATCCTTAGCTTATTCTATTGACGATCACTTTTCGAATACCGTATTCACTTATTTAATTAATCATTCTCTTTGTGAGCGGATGATATCCTCTGGAAAACCTTACTATTTTTCTAATAATATTCCACAGATATACCCATTCAATCAGATAATCTCTTCTCATTCATTACAACATTATCTTGGTATACCAATATTTTCTAGGCATAGTGAAATTGTGGGTGTTATTGGATGTTTGTTTGAACATCCTTATTTTTTCTCTGAAGAACAGCATGGTGAGTGGTGTCAAGTTCTTGGCGACATACTTGGATCTGATGTCCAATATTTAGCGTTGTTGTCAGAACAGAAAAAACTCCTTTGTGAAATGGAAGAATGCCAGCAAGAAGCTCAACTTGGCAATTTTCATGTAGATATAGCAACAGGTAGCGTTTATTGGAGTAAGGAAATTTACCGAATATTCCAATGCGATACTGAGAGTTTTACGCCTAACGAAACAACGACGAATCAATATATTCACCCGGATGACCGTGAACGTGTTATTGAACTAAGGCGTGATATGCTTGATAGCAATAGCGTGAGTTATAACGTTATCTATCGCATTGTTTTAGCAGAAGGTAAAAATAAATACTTACGTGAGCATTGTCATATACTGCGTGATATTAATGGTATTGCTACATTAATTAAAGGTATTGTACAAGACATTACCGAATTTTATTACCTTTCAAATAAATTAGATCAAGCATCAGATAAATTAAGCGTAACCTATAATGCCGTTACTGAAGGTATATGGGAATATAGTTTAGAAACGCAAGTATTATTAACATCACCTAAGTTTTGGGATATTTTAGATATCAATGAAACTCATGTTAACAATATATATGATTGGGTCATGATGATTCATAAAGATGATCGTTTAGCTGTTGTTAAATGTTTTTCAAGTTTACGTAATGGTGATACAACCTCAATTGATGTTGATTTTAGATTACAATCAGGAAACAATGAAAAAAACTGTCGCTGGTTTAATTGTAAAGGTAATATTATTGAATCAAATAGTATTAACTATTTTAATCGTATTGTCGGTATATTAATTGATATAACAGATGCTGTTGTAGCAGAACAACAAGTAACGCTAGCTAAAACAGTTTTCGATAATACGTCTGAGTGTATTGTTATAACCGATAAAGATAATAATATAATTTCAGTAAATAAAGCCTTTGAAAAAGTAACGGGCTATAGCCATGCTGAAATTATTGGTGAGAACCCACGTGTATTAGCATCGGGTTATCATAATGCCGCTTTTTATAAACAAATGTGGCATAGTCTTGAGACAACAGGAACATGGCAGGGGCAATTAAATAATCGCCGCAGTGATGGTGTTGTTTATCCTGAAGAAATGACGATTAATAAAATTGAAGATGATCATAATGTTATTAATTATGTCGGTGTTTTTCATGATATTAGTTCTCGAAAGCAAACAGAAAAGAAATTAAAGCTATTAGCAAATAATGACACGCTTACGGGGTTAATGAATCGTCGCCGTTTTATTGAAAAAGTAGAAAAACACATCGGTCAAATTAATGACGTAGCAATGGATAATTCACCGTCGTCAGTGTGCTCACTTTTATTTATTGATCTTGATGACTTTAAGATTTTCAACGATCTTTATGGGCATGATTTCGGTGATAAAGTGTTACAAAAAGTAGCTAATATTCTTAGAACGACGGTATGTGAGCATAGTGTGATTTGTCGTTATGGCGGTGATGAATATGCAGTTTTAATTAAAGAGCAAGACGTTAATTATGCTCAACGTATTGCTAATCAATTAGTGAAAATTATTTCACAACCGCTTAAATGTGATGATATTGATATAAATTTAACTGTCAGTATCGGTATATCATCGTATCCTGAAAGTGGTACCACGCACCAAGCTTTACTTAAGAATGCTGATTATGCTATGTATGAGCAGAAGTGGTTAGGGCGTAATGGTGTCTGTGTTTATGATCAACAATTACAACATGAATATATCCGCAAATTAAAATTACGCGATAAATTAAAGCATGCCATCAGTGCTCAAAAAATAATTGTCCATTATCAGCCTATTGTTGATAATAAAACAGGTCACGTATGTAAATTTGAAGCATTAGCGCGTTGGTATGATGATCAAGAGGGCTTCATCTCTCCTGGGGTCTTTATTCCTATTGCTGAACGTTACGGATTAATTGGCATGTTAGGTCAATTAGTTTTTGAAAAAGCGTGTGCTGATTTAGATCGTATTCACCGTAGTGGTTTTACCGATGTTGTTTTTTCAATTAACCACTCAGTAAAAGAATTTTCACAGCATAATCAAGAGTATATTTTTGAAACAATCAATAACTATAACTTACCTTATAGCGCAATAATGATTGAAATTACTGAATCAACAGCCCTTGATGACGGTAAGAACATTATTGATATTCTTGCGGCATTTAGAGCTCGTGGTATTGCGATTTCATTGGATGATTTTGGTACGGGTTATTCGTCGTTAGCTGCCATTATTGATATAAAACCCGATATTATTAAGATTGATCGAAGCTTTATTGTTGATATTGAACACAGTAAAGAGAGTCAAATGTTGGTGTCATTGGTTATCGATCTTAGCCGTAAATTGAAGGTTGAAGTTGTTGCTGAAGGTGTTGAAACGCAAGCGCAATTAGATATTTTATCTGAGATGGCATGTCATTATATTCAAGGCTTTTATTATAGCCCCGCAGTAGCGATTGATGATGCGATTACAATTCTTCAAGTACGTAATAAATAATGAAGTTGTTGTGTAATGAACGGTGTGCTGTTATTTGTAAAATTAGGGTGTTATAAAAGCAGTTCTTTTATTCATAGAAATTATCGTTTGGTAAATAATGCAAACTCTTTTTTTTGATTTTGATGGCACATTAGTTGATTCGGAAACGTTTCACGCTAACAATTGGAGTGCCTATTTAGCGACATACGGTGTTACGTTAACGGCAGAGGATTTTATTGAATATTATGCAGGGGTAACGTGGCCAAAGATAGCGAAGCATTTTATTGATAGTTATCAACTTAATGTAGATATCATTACTATTACGACTGAAATGGAAGCATTGACTGATACTAAAATTCGTCAGCAAGGGATCCCCGCGTTACCTGGCGTTGATGCTGTGCTTCACGCTTTTTCAGGTAAAGTACCTATGGCGGTTGTGACGGGAGCTCCACGAGATTACGTTGAAGGTGTCTTAAAACTACATGGTTGGTTAGATTTATTTGATCAGGTATTTAGCGGCTATGAAGTTGAAAATAATAAACCGTCTCCTGATGTTTACTTACATGCTTGTCAAGCAATGAAGGTTCAACCTTACCAAGTGGTTGCGATAGAAGATAGCCGTACTGGTTTACAATCTGCAAAAAATGCCGATATTTGTTGCCTATTGATTAACGGTCATCCTTCATTAACAACAACTGACGCTGACCATTTATTTGTTTCAATGGTTGAGGCAAAACCATTACTAGATTCATTATTTAGAGATAAATTATCATCAGCAGCTGCGTGAAGTAAGCAATTATCTTGTACTAAGAATACGCTATGTTAAATTATGCACGATTAAAATAACTAAGATAGGTTTATGATGGAAAACGAAGAAATCATGACGGGTGACATGCTGGTTGAAACTGTTGAAAACCAGCTAACTGACGGTAATCCATTAGTTGTAAAAGAAACATTGATGCGTTTAATGATGACAGGTACAGCACGTGATGAAGCGGTGCAGATGATTGCTTGTGCATTATCTATTGAAGTTTTTGATGTAATGAAAAATGATGGTAAGTTTGATTTAAAACGTTACCGTGAAAACTTAACGGCTTTACCTGATATGCCTTGGGAAGATGATATCTAATTTAAGCCTGTTATGATTAAAAAAACCGTGATATTTTATCGCGGTTTTTTTATACCTGTTTTTACGGATTATTATTTTATATATCTATCAATAACTAGTGATAGTCATTGATTTTTAATTAAAAAATAGTGGGAAATATCTATTATTGTTAACTATTGTATATATATGACTAGTAAAAATAGATAAGGATACACTGATGAAAATTGGTATTCCTAAAGAGATCAAAATACATGAGTATCGTGTTGGTATGGTGCCAGCCTCGGTAAAAGAAGCGGTATTACATGGTCATACTGTTTATGTTGAAACGCTTGCTGGGACGGGGATAGGGTGCAGTGATGAAGATTATATTGCGGTAGGTGCACAAATTGTAAATTCAGCACAAGCAGTGTTTGAGTTAGCCGACATGATCGTTAAGGTCAAAGAACCACAGCCATCAGAGCGGATGTTGTTACGTAAAGGGCAAATATTATTTACGTATCTTCATTTGGCACCAGATAAAGAACAGACACAAGACTTAATCAATAGTGGAGCAATATGCATTGCCTATGAAACAGTAACTGATGATAATGGTCAATTACCGTTATTAGCTCCTATGTCAGAAGTGGCAGGCAGAATGTCATTACAAGCAGGTGCCTTTGCGCTTGAAAAATCACGAGGTGGTCGAGGTATTTTATTAGCTGGCGTACCTGGTGTTGCTCCTGCAAATGTAGTGATTCTTGGGGGCGGTGTTGTTGGAATGAATGCCGCACAGATGGCTGTTGGTTGCCGTGCTAATGTGGTTATTATTGATCGAAATATCGAAGTATTACGTCAGCTTGATCGTCTTTTTTCTGGCGCTGTAACTTGTCTTTATTCAACCAATGATACTATTGAAAAACATGTTCTTGCCGCAGATCTTGTGATTGGGTGTGTGCTTGTTGCGGGAGCACAAGCACCAAAATTAGTTACAAAAGATATGATACGCCGCATGAAAGCTGGATCTGCAATTGTTGATGTTGCGATAGATCAAGGCGGATGTATTGAAACATCTTATCCAACCACCCATGATAATCCTACTTATATTGTTGATGATGTTGTGCATTATTGTGTTGCTAATATGCCTGGTGCTGTAGCAAGAACATCAACATTTGCCCTTAATAATGCGACCTTACCTTATATTTTACAATTGGCTGATTTGGGTTATAAAACAGCACTGACAACAAATAAACATTTACTCAATGGCCTAAATATTTATCAGGGGCAAGTCACTAACTATAGTGTAGCTCAAGCGCTAGGTTATCCTTACATATCAAGTGTTTTTGCTTGATGTAAGGTTGCGATTCTTGACAACATAGCCAAAGAGCGTTGATGTTCTTGTTCTGTCGCTGACGTACATGCATCGCTAATAATATGGGCACAATAATCACGATCATGGGCATCTCTGACGGCAGATTGAATTGCCCAACAAGTACTAACACCACAAAAGTAAATATCAGTGATCGCATTAGCACGCAAGACGCTATCAAGAGCCGTGTTATAGAAAGGGTTGACTCTTGATTTTGTGATCACCATATCATGCTCAGTTACCAGAAGATCTGGGTGAAACTCTGTTCCCCATTGCCCCAATTCTAATGCACGGTATTGTTGGGCTTTACCAAACATCGGAGATTGATGGGGTAATTCAAGGTAGCTAGATTGAAATCCGACTTTGACAAAGATACAAGGGAGATTATTTTTTCTTGCCCATTGAATGGCAACATTTGCATTATGAATGACATGATTGGCACTAACTTGTGCAGCACAGCTGGGAATTTTACCATTCTTATCAACGATGTCATTAATGAAGTCAATGATAACTAATGCTTTGTTCATGTTGGTTCCTTTGGCGAAACATTTTATAGGGTCGTGTGAATAAGGATACGATTAAATGCCAAAATTAAATGTGGTGAAATCTTAGATATAAAAAAAGCTTTTAGTCTTGCAACTAAAAGCTTTTTATTTAAATAGAGGCATTAAATTATTTCGCGTATGCAAAAATTACACTACCACCTTTAATGGTATCAATAATTTTCTTGGTTAAATATGTTGGTATAGCAGGGCAGCCCCAACTACGACCAAGATAACCATTACGTTTTATGAATGACTCAGACACATACTTAGCACCGTGAATAACAATAAAGCGTTTTAATGCGTTATCATTTTCACCACGGGTTAAGCCATTCAGTTTTAAGGAGTAGCCATTTCCGCCATGGTAGGTACCTTCTGTTAGAAAGGTTCCTAGCGATGTTTTATGTGAATTAACACGGTTAGAGAAATCATCAGCTATTAAGCGACCACTGTTTTCACCATGTGATACATAAGTACGGTAAAGCAATTTATTCGATTTTAAATCAATCACATAAAACCTTTTTTCTGTAGAAGGCATGCTGTAATCAATAATGGTTAATAGAGATTTCTTTTTTCCACGGGTTTTATTGTAAGCAATAAACGCTTTTTTGAACACGCTGTAATCAATCTTGCCTTTTAAATCAGCTTTTTGGTAGACATAATCAGCGACAATATCTGCATTCTTACGTTCAGTATGACGAACATGCGCAGACGCATTTAATGGTAAAAGACATACCATTAATAGAAATAGGTAAATAAATTTTTTCATTTAATACGTTCTATTCTTAAACAAGTTGCAAAGTTGGTTAGCAATTAAGCGAGGGTGTACTTTATCATAAATAAGAATTAAAAAAGAAGATTTAAATGGAGTCGTAATGGGAATTTTAGCGTTTTAAAATATGATAGTTGCTAAATGAAGGATTAATTTAATTATGGATAACAATAGCTTATTAATATGAACATCATTTAATTAAGTAAAGGAAGTTAGATTAATCTAAAGCTAAAAAAAGCTTGTCTATAGGAAATGGTGTTTTTTTAAATAATTGATTTTATTGATTATTTTTGTTTTGTTTTTTTAAGTATAAATATTTAAAATATATTGTAAATAATAATGTTAGCGACGTATTAATCAACATTGTTTGGTAAATAAATAAAATAGAAACAAATAAACATGAACATAAGATGAAGAAAAATAAATAATGGCTATTCATATTGCCAAATATAAAGAACAGCACCGATATTATTAATAACATCGGTGCTGTTTTATAGATTAAATATTACAAACTTTACTCCAACTACCATCACTTCCAGGTATTGATGAGGTATACCAGTTCGCTTTATAGATCACGTTGTTGTAAATGATTTGATCGCCTGAACCTGCGTGGCTAGGATTGCCTTGCCAGTCAGTTTGCGGCCAATTAGGGTAGGTATTGATACCATTAGTCGAACAATCACCACCTTCTCCACCGCCACCACCCGTATTTAAATCACCAAGAGGTAGGTTAGGTTGCTCAAATTTAAAGGCATATTCTTTGCTATTAATAATGACAGCATAGTTAGCTGGACCTGTAATTGGTAGATAGTACACCATGTCTAGTTCATACTCACCACCAGTAGGAAGTGCTTTCCATGCAGGTAGTGAGAAGGCGACGCGGTGCATAACACCATCTAAACCACCGATATTATCACTACGGCTATGGCCTGATGAAATGACTTTTAAGCCGCCACCGGATTGATCTTTTGCATTGTCAGGTGCAGATACTGGTATATCAAACTGGAATTCAGTGCCTCCGGGAATATCAATGCCAGTATTGTTAGTGAATGTGATTTTCGGATTAATGGGGTAATTTTGATCACCAACCTTAAAACCAGAAATTGCTACGCTGATATCAACGGCTTCTGTTGGAATTGCCGCGACAGCAATAGTATTACCGTAAGGTGTTGCTGATTTAAATTTATCATAAATGGCTTTGGTCATGGTGTTACCCATGTGGTATTCACCGTTACCTGTTTGACAGGACTGTTCTGATACATCGATACCGGCGCGATTACCATTAGCATCAAATTGATAGCAGTTGTAATCTCCTGCTAATTCCCAGAACATGATGCCGCCAATTTCTTTATCTATAATGTAATCGGCTTTAATATTGATAGATTCTTTATCTTCAGTAGATAAGAAGACTTTTTTATCCGCATTCCATAACCAAGGTGAAACTGCAATGTCATCAAAGTGACGCTGATAGCTTCCCACAAATTTATCTTGTGGGTCATTAATCGGATCAAGACCATATGCCGCAGTATATGAGCCATAGATACCATTGGCTAAGTTCATCGCATGCCACATTGGGTTTGAGCCCGCGCCCATCTCTTGACCTAATGCGTTTTTATCATGCCACATGTTATCGATACCGACAGCACCGTTACCACAGTTGTTTTTCTCTCCTTCGCCAGTACCCGCAGCACATTCAGATTGGTTAGGCAGGGCCGCTTTACCCCATAAACCATTTTCACCTCCGGTTACCCCTTGCCAACCACGCGTATAATAAGGCACACCAATATTAATACGTCCTGCTGGCATTGAACCACGGAAGTAATGGTAAGCCCAATCGGTGTTAAGATACCCTATGCCGCCATAGGCTTCTGTACCATATACATTCCATGCTGCAAGTTCTGAATCTTTACCTGTGTCATACAGTGCTGCGTTATGCCCAACATGATCATTCCATGCACCATGTAGGTCATAAGACATTATATTGACATAATCGAGGTATTGAGTAATTGCCATCGTTTCCATACCACGTAATAGATATGCAGATGATGGTGCTGCGATGGTTAACATATAATGCACGCCATCAGCAGCACTTGCCGCATCGACTTTAGCGCGCAATACACGCATCAATTCATGATAAGAACGCATGAGGTATGGGCGACGTGATTCAGAAAAGACTTTATCGTCTGGATTACCGGCACCGGCCATTGAGGTTGGGTATTCATAGTCAATATCAAGTCCATCAAACTTGTATTTCTTCATCATTTCGACAGCTGAATTTGCAAATTTTTCAATTGCTGAATGATTGATACTGCCATCTGCATTGGTGGTCATAGTATAGAAACCACCATCAGCGACACGATTACCTTCAGTATCGAAGTGACCACCCGTTTCAGCCCAACCACCAATGGAAATTAATGTTTTAACATCATATTTTTCTTTAGCTGTTGCAAGTGCACCAAAATGGCCTTTGAAACCTAAGGCTGGATCAACCTCTACATCTGGCCATTGCTGACCTACTGCTGGGTTATTTGGGTCGTTAACATCACCAATATTGACTTTTCCATCAGCACCAATACTGACAAAAGCGTAGTTAATATGCGTTAATTGTTCCCATGGAATATCATTGACGAGATAGCTACTTTGCGGATCATCACCTGCACGCCAACTTGTAAAGTAGCCAATAACACGACGTGGGTGATCGATGCCCATTTTTTCACGGCCATCTTGATCATAAATTGTGCAGTACGGGACAGTAATGCCTTCAGTTTGGTAGAGCCCGTCAGGACGACAGTTTTTCGCCGTATCATCACCGTTAACCGTAATAGCTGTGGCAGTAGAATCTGTTGTTTTACCTAAATCATCAGTTGCACGAGCATAAAGGTGAGTGGTACCAGTTTGGGTTGTGGTATATACCAAACTGTAAGGGGCGGTAGCTGTGGTGCCAACTAATGTACCATTAGCAAAGAAATCTACTTTATCAACTTGACCATCGCTGTCCATGGCATCGGCAGTGATTGTAATAACATCACCAAGCTCAACGATGGTGGCTGATGTTGTGATACTGATTGTCGGAGCTTGGTTTTCAGGAGCACTATCGTTAACGGTGATAATAACCATAGCCTTATTACTAATAGCATCGTCATTATCATAAGCAATGGCGGTTAATACATGCTCGCCTGCGGTAGCTGGCCAAGTTAAACTATAAGGCGCTTGGGTGTCAGTACCAATGATTTTACCATCAACACTGAATTCAACTTTGGTTATTGTGCCGTCATTATCATCGGCATTAACACTGATAGTAATCTCATCACCTGTTGTAATTTCTGTGGCTGCAGTTGGTGAGGTAATGTCAGCGGTTGGGGCAATATTATCGATTGGAGGTGGAGTACCAAGGCAGGTATCAAGCGTTAACCAATTACTGTATTGGCCGCTGTGAGTTGCAGGGCTGTTATTTTGTGTCCAATAATTAGCCTTATAAGCGGTTTTATTTTGCTGTACTTTATCCCCTCCGTTATAAACTTTACTGCTTTCCCATTCCGCTATATTCGTACAATCAATGGCTGCTTGGGCATTAAATGCGAATAAGCAGGACAAGCTAAGGGTACTTAGTGTAAAAAGTCCTTTTCTTGCTATTCCATGTTTCCCACGGTTCATATGTAATCCTTTTGTTTAATTATTGAAATAACACCAGTAATAAATCTGTGTTTATTTACTTTTTACGTGTCATAAAAAAACTATAAGTGCAGTCTGGTTATTTGCATCAATAAATGTCGGTATCTTCATACGAAGTCGCGAAAAAATGTTATCACTATGTAAAAGTTTATTTATTTGTTGAATTAAGCGCACTTTATTGAGCAGTACATTAATGCTAATAAGGCTATGTTGATGTACTGAGCATTAAATGAAAGGGAGTAGAGGTGGAAAATAAAATGAGGGATGTATCTTAATAAGAAACCTTTATATTCACTTCCCTTATTTTTGACCATAGAGATGAAAAAGAAGGGAAGGAAAAGATAAATAATTAATCTTTACTGAGTAAGAAAAGATTAATTATTAAGTAGCAAAATATTACTTATTAATGCTTGTTTTGAAACTTTGTTTAGTTGTGGTGTCTGCTTTATTATACCAGTAATTCAACATCTTAGTGACATATTCTTGATCGATCTTAGCGTCTTTTGTTGCTGGGGCGACAGGTTGCATACGCTGTATTTCAGTTGCGGTAACAACCGATGCTAATGCTGCCGGACCTTTACTTAAATTATATTTTGCAATTTCTTGTGGGAAGTCGCGGCTAATTTGAAAGCCATTTTTAATTAACACATCGTGTTTAAATGGAATGTCGCTTCCATCAGCAGAAAGCAAAGACATTGTTGGTTGATTATTGAATTTCTGTGCTTGGTAAGCACTTGAAATATTGGGTAGTTGCAATGTATATGTTGCGTCATTACCAGAGAATGTCATTACCACGACTTCTGAACGAAATAAGTGGGTATCGCCGTTTTCACGGTAATTTTTATCATAGCGAAAAGCGATTTGATTACTACCATTATTTAATGTTTGAGGTGCATTACCTTCCGCATTAACACCATTAACGAGAACCAGCTGAGCCGATTGAGGTAGGTTAAGTGTAACATCTGCAAATGATGAAAAGCTGATGCTACACGCAGCTAAAGAGAGGAGGGCTGTACGCAGTTTCATGTCGATTCCTTTTGAGTACGAATAATGAATAATATGAATTAGGTAAAGTGCGGTTATTGTATTCTGATCTTTACGATGTTGACAAATAACTGCCGAAATAAATATTTAATAATGATTTTGTTGGTATAAAAAAACCCAGTGTCGACTGGGTTTATGGTATCTCTATGCTAAATTGTGCATTATTTCACGTAACACGCAAAACCTTTAAGGTAGAAACCTTCAGGGTAGGCACTGTCTAGAGGATGATCGGCCGCTTGGCTGAAACGTTCAATAAACTGTACGTCACGATGCGCATCAAGTGCTGCATCTGCAATGATTTTTTGGAATAAACCATTATCCATTAAACCAGAGCAAGAGTAAGTTAATAGCATACCGCCAGGTTTTAGGATTTGCATTGCTAGCATATTGATGTCTTTGTAACCACGGCAAGCACCAACTAGCTGAGATTTAGACTCGGCAAATTTAGGTGGGTCCATAATAACAACATCAAACAGCTCGCCACGTTCACGGTACTCACGTAGTAATTTAAATACATCAGCATTTACAAACTGTGCATTTTCAACGGGGTAACCGTTAACTTCTGCATTAAGTAGCGCAGTATCAAGTGCTGGTTGAGAAACATCAACGTTAACTACTTCACTTGCGCCGCCTTTTAGTGCGTACAAGCCAAAACCGCCAGTATAGCAGAAACAGTTTAATACGCGCTTACCGTTAACGTATTTAACAGATGCTTCGCGACTATCACGTTGATCAAGGTAGAAGCCTGTTTTGTGGCCACCAACGATATCAACGTTAATTTTAACGCCATTTTCTTCGATAGTGACAAATTTAGGTGGCTCTTCACCATGCAGAACGCCAGTGCGTTGCTTTAAGCCTTCTTTTTTACGAACAGAAACATCTGAACGTTCGTAAATATTACAACTTGGGTAACATTGTTTTAATGCTTCAAGAAGTACTTCACGTTGTGCTTCTGCACCTGCACTCAATAGTTGGCACACTAAGTAATCTTGGTAGCGGTCGATAGTGATACCAGGAAGGCCATCAGATTCAGCGGCAATTAAACGGTAGCCTGTAAGGCCATCGCGAGCGGCTAAGACATCACGTAGACTTTGTGCTGCATTTAGGCGGTTAACAAAGAAGTTAACGTCAATGGCTTCATTTTTGTTGAATGTCCATACGCGAACGCGAATTTGTGACTGCGGAGAATACGCACCACGTGCTAGCCATTCGCCTTTATTATCGTAAACATCAACGGTTTCGCCTAATTCTGGTTTTCCTTCAATGCGATCAATACCGCGAGAAAAAACCCAAGGGTGGCGACGGCGTAGTGATTTTTCACGGCCTTTTACCAAATAAATAGAAGCAGTCATGACATGCCCAGTATGGAATTCGAGTGGGGGCATATTATGTTGTGCTGGCTAAGTAAAATCAAATGAAAAAGCCTAAGTTGGTATATAAACCTGCGATTGCATACTAAATAAACCTTGTAACATCATTGTTTTTTGCCTAGCAACTATCAAAATCTTGTAATAATGCCGCTAAAATAGAACCAAGGTCAGCATAAAAAGAAGAGTAAATATTATGGCTCGATGTTGTATAAAAACGCAGGTAATAGGGCATGTACAAGGGGTTGGTTTTCGATTTCATACCGCCCATCAAGGTTTGATGCTTGATTTAACTGGGTATGCGAGGAACTTAGCCGATGGCAGTGTTGAGGTCTTTGCCTGTGGTGAACAAGAGAATATTGATAAGCTTATTGAATGGCTACAGCATGGTCCTAAAACAGCAACGGTTGAGTGGCTTACAACAGAGACTTTAGTGTGGCAGCACTTAGATGGATTTAAGATGAATTAGAGACGGTTATTATAATAACCAAACCAAACCAAACCAAACATATAGGAAAATATCGCCAGTTATGTTTGGTTTGCTGTATTGTTATTTAGATACACTTAACAGGTTTAGGTAACCCTGCTAATTTTGTTGCTTGCTTTGCTGGTCCTTTAGGAAATAAGCGATAGAGGTAACGCGAGCTACCCTTTTCTTCACCATATTGTTTAGACATGGCTTTTACCAGCATACGAACAGCGGGTGAGGTATTAAATTCAAGGTAAAACTCACGAACAAAGCGAATCACTTCCCAATGGGCTTCTGATAATTCAATATCTTCTTCTGCGGCAAGTTGTGCGACAAGATCTTCCGACCAATCATCCACATTTTTTAGATAACCTTGGGCATCGGTATCGATTTGTACACCATTAAATTCAAGCATAGTAGACCTCTCTATTTCTAACGCAGCAAGAATAGTGATTCGCTTGTCTGCCTGCAAGTAAAAAACAAAAAGCCCGCATTAAATGCAGGCTTTTTTTAGTTCGTTATTCGTTACGATAAGTGCATTATCGTAAGTTCATCACTGTGATTAATTATCGCTGCTATTTACTACACCTAGAATCTGAAGCAAGCTTAAGAATAGGTTGTAGATAGAAACGTATAATGTAACCGTTGCTGAGATATAGTTTGTTTCGCCACCACGCACGATTGACTGTGTAGTCAATAGAATTGCCGCTGATGAGAACAATACAAACATACCGCTAATTGCGAGTGATAGCATTGGCATCTTTAAGAAGATGTTTGCTACAACAGCAACGATAATCGCAATGAAACCCGCCATTAGCATACCGTTAAGGAATGATAAATCACGTTTCGTTGTTAATGCGTAAGCTGAACAAGCAAAGAATGTCAGTGCGGTACCACCGAGCGCTGTCATAACAACATGCCCCATGCCTGCACCCACATACATATTTAAAATTGGGCCAAGGGTATAGCCCATAAAACCTGTCAATGCGAATACAAATACTAGACCAAGGCTGCTATCACGGTTACGTTCAGTTAAGAAAATTAAGCCGTAGAAACCAACAAGAAGAATGATCCAATGTACAGGTGGAACATTCATAACCATTGCTATGCCAGCTACAACAGCAGAGAACAATAACGTCAGCGATAGTAAGAAATAAGTGTTACGTAAAACCTTATTGGTTGACAGCACGCCTTCGTAACCATTGTCACGATTGACCATACGTTCGTTCATAAGTGTTCCCCTTAGGGTAGTTATGTTAATTCTATTAAAGCTATATATGAGGCTAAACAATACGAATTGCAAGCGTAAACTCAAGCTTTA
Organism: Photobacterium sp. NCIMB 13483; assembly: GCF_003025475.1. NCBI lineage: Bacteria > Pseudomonadati > Pseudomonadota > Gammaproteobacteria > Vibrionales > Vibrionaceae > Photobacterium > Photobacterium sp. NCIMB 13483. The sequence continues at coordinate 41,021 of NZ_PYLV01000025.1, read as the reverse complement.
TATTGATTTGTCTGCCATCAAGCATATTATAAGTGATTGAACATTAAAATACTTTGTTCATTAATTTTCATGTATCGTTAAGTTGTAACTAAGTGTTACCTCAATAAGGCTTACTTTAATGGTGGCAGTTTCAGCCATTAGTGCAATATTTGCTGCAAAAAAAGTTGAGTTCGATCGGATTTTGGATTATCAAAAAAGTCATGAGGATTGTTTTCTTCAATGATTTCACCTTGATCCATAAAGATAACCCGATCAGCGACTTGGCGCGCAAACCCCATTTCATGAGTAACGCATAACATTGTCATGCCTTCATTCGCCAGTTCAACCATAACATCCAATACTTCCCGTACCATTTCTGGATCAAGTGCAGACGTTGGTTCATCAAATAACATGACTTGTGGATTCATACATAATGAACGGGCGATAGCTACGCGTTGTTGTTGTCCTCCTGATAGTTGACCGGGATATTTATGGGCTTGATCTGGAATTTTAACCCGCTCTAAATATTGCATAGCCAATGCATTAGCTTCTTTCTTTGGCATTTTTTTTACCCAAATAGGGGCTAAGGTGCAGTTTTCTAGTACGGTTAGATGAGGGAAAAGATTAAAATGCTGAAAACACATCCCGACTTCTTTACGTACAAGCTCAATGTTTTTCAAATCGCCGGTAATGTCTTGTCCTGCTACAGAAATTTTACCTTGCTGATGCTCTTCTAAATAATTAATGCATCGGATCATGGTTGATTTCCCTGATCCTGAAGGGCCACAAATAACGATCTTTTCTCCTTTATGAACTTTTAAATTAATGTTTTTAAGTACATGAAATTGACCATACCATTTATTTACATCCGTAAGCTCGATAACCCACTGCGTATTATCTGGTGTGATTGAAGTGTTATTGGTCTTTGTCATTATGCAATCCTTGCTAATGTTGATGCCCAGTATGTAATTTATTTTCTAGATAGATACTGTATCTAGACATACTAAAACAAAAAATCCAGAAGACGAAAGCGACAAAAACGTAGCTTTCAGTAGCAAAACCTAACCATTCAGGATCGCTGGTGGCGGCTTGTCCTATCCCTAATACATCAAACATACCAATAATAAGTACCAAACTGGTGTCTTTAAATAAGCCAATAAAGGTATTTACAATTGATGGAATAGTGATTTTTAAAGCTTGGGGTAACACAACAAGATACGTTTTACGCCAGTAACTTAACCCTAAAGCATCAGCGGCTTCATATTGGCCTTTGGGTATTGCTTGTAAACCGCCACGGATCACTTCTGCCATATAAGCCGCACTGAACATGACGACACCTATTAAGGCTCTGATTAATTTATTTGTTTCTAATTCTGAACTTAAAAACAGCGGCAACATTACTGATGCCATAAATAAGACGGTAATTAACGGCACACCTCGCCAAATCTCAATATAGACAGTACAAATACTACGAATGATCGGCATTTCTGAGCGTCGCCCGAGCGCTAATATAATGCCGATGGGTAACGATACCACAATGCCAACAATGGCAATGATCAAGGTAATGAGTAATCCGCCCCATAAGTGCGTTTCAATGATGGGTAGCCCCGCAACTCCACCATATAAAAGAAAACCGACAATAAAGGGATATATATTAACGAAGAAAAGCCAAATCCAACCGCGATAGGGGGTCTTTTCATAGGCTAATAAGGTAATGAAAACAGCCAATGTGACATAAAATAATTTAGGTCGCCATAATTCAGTACTGGGATAGAAACCAAACATGAATTGATCAAATCGTACTTTAATAAAAGTCCAACATGCGCCGGTAAGGGTACAAGCATCACGTGAGTCGCCTTGCCAATTGGCATTAATTAATGCCCAATCAATGATCCCCCATAAACCAATAATGGCAAAATAGCCTAAAAGTAAAGTGATTATTGTATTGAAGGCAGAAGAGAATAGATGTTGCCGTAACCATCCAATAATACCCACTGTATTTGTTGGTGGGGGTAAATTGGGTAGAAATTGATGTTTATTCATACTTACCTCTCAACCAAAGCCATTTTCTTGTTATAGATATTCATTAGCAGTGATGTAATTAAACTCAAGCTTAAATAAACCGCCATTGTCATTGCGATGATTTCAATCGCTTGTCCTGTTTGATTTAAGGTGGTACCAGCAAAGACCGAGACCAGATCGGGATAACCAATTGCCATCGCCAGCGAGGAGTTTTTAGTTAGATTTAAATATTGACTAGTAAGGGGCGGAATAATAATCCGCATCGCTTGTGGAATCACAATTAAACGCAGGGTTCTATTACGGGTTAAACCTAAGGCCTCAGCAGCTTCTGTTTGGCCATGGTTAACCGCATTAATCCCTGATCGTACAATTTCAGCAATGAAAGCAGCGGTATAAATACTCAGTGCCAGTAAAAGTGCGGCAAGTTCGGGTAACACGGTAATTCCGCCACTGAAATTAAATCCTTTGAGAGCGGGATAATCGATACTAATCGGTTTACCACTTATAAAGAACGTTAATAATGGCAATAAAATAATAACCGTGAAATTAACGAGAAGTACGGGGGATTGTTTACCTGTATTTTGTTGTTTTTTCTTAGCGTAATAGTGATAACTCATCGCGATGAGTAGAGCAATAAAGAAAACGATAAAAATAATACCAGAGCCTTGTTCGAAAATAGGGCTAGGGACAGATAACCCACGTACATTAAGGAAAATACTCTCGCCAAATTGTAGACTTTGTCTTGGGGATGGCAGTACTTGTAAAACAGCAAAGTACCAAAAGAAGATTTGTAGTAATAATGGAATATTACGAAAAATTTCGATATAAAAAGCTGCAAAATGACTGACTAACCAATTAGGTGATAAGCGTGCGATGCCTATGATAAATCCTAATATCGTGGCTAATATAATCCCGAGAACCGCAATTAATGCGGTGTTGAGTAGACCGACAAAAAAAGTACGACCATAACTGAAGGTTTCATCATAATCGATAAGAGTCAGCCCAATTCCAAATCCTGCTTCTTGATCAAGAAAATCAAAGCCAGTGGCAATTCCTCGAGTTTCAAGGTTGGTTAAGGCGTTATTGACGACACTATAAAAGAAAAAAATCAGTGCAATGATAGCGATGACTTGAAAGATAATGGCGCGAAAAGTCGGGTTATAAATTAAATTTTTAGTGCGAGATTTCGTTTGCGACTTATTAGTATGCGTTAGAAATGCCATACAACATCCTCATATCCATTGAGATGGACAGAGGGAGCCATAACGACTCCCTTTTTCATATACGAACTTAAAAGAGACGGTTATTAACGGATAGGCGGTGCATATTGGATACCACCATTGCTCCATAATGCATTTAATCCACGTTTAATTTTAAGTGGTGATCCTAAACCGACAGTACGTTGGAAGCTTTCATCATAGTTGCCTACTTGTTTAATGATTTGGAAACCCCAATCATCATTTAACCCCAAACCTTTACCTTTCGGGCCATCAAGACCAATTAGACGACGAATGTTCGGATCTTTTGAGTCTTTTTTCAGTTGGTCAACATTGGCAGAAGTAACATCAAATTCTTCAGCATTAATCATAGTAAATAATGTCCAACGCACAATATTGAACCATTGGTCATCACCTTGACGAACAACTGGGCCAAGGGGCTCTTTTGAAATTATTTCAGGTAGAATGATGGCTGATGTTGGATCTTTAAGGTTTAAGCGTAGGGCATATAAGCCAGATTGGTCGGTGGTAAGTACATCACAACGTCCAGAGTCAAAACCTTTTGATGTTTGAGGGGCGGTATCAAAGACGACGGGTTTATATTTCATACCATTAACACGAAAATAATCAGCTAAATTAAGTTCGGTTGTCGTGCCTGATTGTACACAAACAGCTGCACCATCAAGCTCTTTTGCACTTTTTATACCCATGTCTTTTTTGACCATGAAACCTTGGCCATCGTAGTAGTTGACGCCAGTAAAGTTAAGCCCAAGAGAGGTATCACGGTGCAGTGTCCAGGTTGTATTACGCGATAAAATATCAATTTCACCAGATTGAAGGGCGGTGAAGCGTTCTTTTGCTGTGAGAGGGATATATTTAACTTTGGTTTTATCGCCTAATGTTGCTGCGGCAACAGCTTGACAGAACTCAACATCAAGACCTTCCCATTGACCTTTAGCATTTGGGTTTGAAAATCCGGGTAAGCCAGCACTAACACCACATTGGACATAACCTTGTTTTTTTACTTTATCGAGTGTGTTGTCAGCTGCATTGACGTTTATTGTAAATAGCGTAGCTGATGCAGCAAGTGCCGCCAATACGCCGGTTATTTTATTAGCCATGAGTAAGTACCTTCCTTGTCTGATCAATAGTTAAAGCAACATGTTGTAAGTAACTTAATTATCGATAAGTTATTAACAAAACACTAACAATTACAAGTATAGGAAAATATGTACAAAGGGCTAGTTTTGCGGGTAATTGGTTGGAAATAAAAACGACAAAGCCCAGCATAAGGCTGGGCTTTATTGCTAATTCATGTGGTTGATTATGCAGAGGCCAGTTTTTTCTCTAGCGCTTCGGCATCGACTTTTTTAGTAATAACTGACAATACAATGGCGACAGCAATCATGGCTGAACACACAGTGTAAGCCAATGTATAAGTCCCTGTGGTATCGACAGCAAATGCTGCAACAACAGGACCGATAAAGCCACTCACACCCCATGCAGTGTAAAGTACACCATAGTTAGCACCGTAGTTTTTCAGGCCATAGAAATCAGCAATAATAGATGGGAATACAGCCAGTAATGTGCCGTAGCCAACACCAGCGATTGCTGCACCAATGATCAGTGTAAACTCAGAGTTAAATGTAGCGAACATCACCATATTGATACCCTGCATAACAAAAGCGATCATCAGTGTTTTTACACCACCAATTTTGTCTGACAGTATGCCTGCCACAACACGTCCGCCTGAGTTAAAGATAGCAAGGATCACAACTAGGTAAGCGGCATCCGTGATGTTTGCTTGTGTAGCTGCAATAGATGTAATGTTACCAATAATCATTAAACCCGCCGCAGAAGCAAAAGCATACATTACCCATAGTGAGTAAAATTGTGGTGTTTTCAACATGCCTCGCCAATTAATATCAACAGGCTTCGCTGATTTCGCTTTATAACCTGCAGGCACTTCTGGTACATAATTGGCTGGTGGATTATTGATGGTAAACGCGAGTGGTACTGCGATAACTAATACCGCGATACCTAAGACAAGGAAGCTAGTGTTGATACCATACTTTGCAATAAGTGTAGATGTTAGTGGGGCTAGATAAACTGCAGCCAGACCAAAACCTGCTGCAATAAGGCCATTAACTAAGCCCTTTTTCGATGGATGGAACCATTTCATTGCTGATGGGCTTAAGCAAGCATAACCAAATCCGATACCACTACCTGTCATTACACCAAATGTAAGTACTAGCATCATTGGGGTCGTTGCAAAACTTGAGATGATCATGCCTAAGCCGACCATTATTGTACCTAGAATCAACACTCGGCGAGGGCCCATGCGATCTTGAAGGATACCAGCAACTAACAACGATAAAGCAAAAGTAATAATAGCAATGGTGTAAGGGAGTGATGCATCTGCATTCGACCAACCTAAATTAACTACGAGTGCTTTTTTAAAAACACTCCAAGCATAAAGGATACCCATACATAAGTTGATACAAAAACCTGCTACCAAGATTTGTATAGCACGATCAAATTTTTTCATAGAGAACTCAATTAATTTACGCTTAACATTGGTGTTAAATCGGAATCATACACAATGATAAACGGGTGATTTAATATGGTGACTAAAGTCAAACTTTAGAAAGAGTGCGGAGTGTAACAACATAAAGAAAATATGATATTGCTCAGACATTCCTTGTTACAAAACAGCAATGTGACCATGACAAAATTGATGGGGTAAGCAGGGACGTAGATTTAAAACAAAAAAAGAGAAGATATGCTATATCTTCTCTTTTTTTTAACAATGGGTAATGCTATTTAGTGGCCAAGGAAACTGATGTAACCTTGAAGAACAATAAGGTTAGTGATATCGATAAAGAAAGCACCAACAATCGGCACAACCATAAAGGCTTGTGGCGATGGCCCATTACGAGATACTAACGAACCCATATTCATTACAGCAGTAGGGGTTGCACCCATACCGAAGCCACAGTGACCGCCTGCAATAACCGCAGCATCATAGTTACTGCCCATTACACGGAAAGTAACAAAATAGGTAAATAAGCCGAGTACTACCGTTTGGACTGCCAGAATAATCAACATTGGCATTGCCAGATCCATCAGCTCCCACAAGTGCAAGCTCATCAGTGCCATTGCTAAGAACAGTGACAATGATATGGTACCAAGAGCATCCACTGTTTCTTTATTGATTTTATAGCATTTAGTCCCTTCACAGATATTGGTAATAAAAACACCAATAAATAGAGCATAAACAAATTCAGGAATACGTAATGCGCTGATTCCGAAACTATCTACAAAATCTTTAAAGTGTGAAGCACCAGCAACACAAACCAATAAAATGAATAGCACTTCAATGGTATTTTTTGAGGTAATACGGTCTTCTTCACGATCGCTATACGTGATCAGATCTGGGTGTTCAATGTGATGGTTACCACTTTCACCGAAATCGGATTTTAGCTTATGCTTATTGATCAAGCGTTGCGCAATTGGACCACCAATAATACCCCCCATGATCAAACCAAACGTTGCTGCCGCCATCGATAATTCTAGCGTGTTTAAACCATAATCAGTTGCAAAAGTCTGAGACCAAGCAGCACCAGTACCATGACCACCTGAAAGAGTGATAGAACCAACGATAAGACCAAGTAATGGATCTAAACCTAAAGCTTTACTCATACCTACGCCAACAGCATCTTGAATGATGATAAATACTGTTGCGATACCTAAGAATAGGAATACGCGTGAGCCACCCTTCATTAGCAGTTTATAGCTAGCAGCAAGGCCTACGGTTGCAAAGAACATTTGCATTAATGTGTCTTGCATACTTAATTTGAAACTAATGTCATAACCTTGAAAGTGGAAAAAGGTAATAATAAAGGCAATGACAAGTCCACCGACGATAGGCTCTGGAATATTATATTGTCTTAAAATCTTGACTTTCGTATTGATAAAGTAGCCAAGAAAAAGCACGATTATTGCAATAAGCAAAGATTCGAGCTCATTAACATGAATTGATGTTGTCATTTAAAATCTTCTTTTTTACTTCTTTGATGCTAATTTTAACTCCAAAAAGACATTCTTACCATATTGCTATTGTTGTTGCTCTATGCTAGATGGTGCCTATTTTGAGTGCTTGGGTATTTATATATTATTGAGTAGTCGTTTTTTTATATGGTTTATTGTTAAAATTTTGCACTTTGTTGTTAATTGTTAGTTTGCATTGTGTTTTGTTATTTATTGTCTATTTAAATACGCTTTAGTCGGCGTTTTTTTGCTTTATTAATATGGTTAATTTTTCAGAATCAACGCGTTATATTTTAGTGGGGTGACTTTTAAACTATAGGGTATAGCGTTCTTTTTATTTAATGGCTGTAATACAAAGGTTAAATTGAAAATTTAGTTGTTGGTAATGTGATTAAAAAAAAAGGGTTAATTCTCATAACCTGAGAAATACACCTAGTTAGCTAAAACAGTATTATTTGGTCTTTGAAAAAAAGTATAAAAACTAGAAAAAAACTTATGAAACATCGTTCAAAATACTAAAAAGAGGCTATTTTTGCCTTTATGGGCTATTAAATGCGACTAATTACATTTTTATTAATGACTATTTCCCTTATTTATAGATAACGAATGAAATAAATTATGCGTTAGCTAACCTATTGCTTATAAAGTCTTATCTCATAGTGTGAGAATAATATTAATACCTTATTTTTATGCGTAATCTTGCGGCAGGAAGAAGAAAAACAAAGCAGCTTATGATAATGAAGGAAATAGGGTATTAATGGTAACGATGAGAATGTATCGCTACCACTAAGTTACAATGATGAGAGATGAAAAATATACATTTGGGTTGGCTTCTAGCAAAAAGCTACTCAGCGCTGTATTTTTTTAACTTTAGATCTTTTTTCAGTTGTTGAATGTACGCAATGCGATCAGGGTCTGCTGGGCGAGCATCGTTTTGACGCTCTTGTTGAGCTTGAGCTTCACTTGGGAGCACACAACGTCCACGAATACGTTGGTGATATTGTTTCGTTTCTTGTTCTGCACGTAATGTGGCTTGTTCTTGCTCTTTTGCCATCGCTTCACGTGCTTTACTCTGATCGGTAGCATCAACCACAATATAAGCATTGCGCTTTTGCATTCTATTTGGCTGCTGACCAAATTGTTCCCGTTGCTTAATAAAGTTATCTAAGTGATCACTAAAACTCATTGTGACGTCCTACGAAGTAATCAAAAAAGAATCCACTTATGATTAACAATAAAATGGCGTATATCTATAATGATAAGCTACAACGTTGAATAAGAGAACCTCTTATATAATGTTCTCTGATATTTGCCGTTGTTGATGTAAATATTGGCGATTAAAATTATCACGAGTAAGGGGTTTGTTGAAATAGAATCCTTGAAATTCTTCAACACCAAGCGCTTCAAGTGCAATGACTTGTTCTCTATTTTCTACTCCTTCTGCGACAATGGTTAGGTCAAGGTTGTGAGCAAGATTGATAATTGCTTCAATGATAGTAATGCTGTCTTTGTTATAAGGTAAGGCTTTAACAAACTCTCGGTCTATTTTTAGTATATTAATGGGAAATCGACTCAGATAGGCGAGAGAAGAATACCCCGTACCAAAATCATCAATAGCAATTTTAACGCCAAGTGTTTTGAGCGCGATCAGTTTTTGATAGGCTAATTCAATATCTGTCATTAAAACACTCTCTGTGATCTCAAGCTCGAGGTAGGCAGGATCACAATCGGCTTTTTTTATCGCTTGTTTTAAAATGGCGGTTAAATTGGATTCAAGTAATTGCTGGGCTGAGATATTAATTGCCATACTGATATTGAGTCCTTGCTGTTGCCATTGTTTAAGCTGATAGCAGGCTTTTTCAATAAGGAATATACCTGCTTCTAGAATTAAACCGGATGACTCAAGTAATGGAATAATATCGACAGGAGCTTGATAATCTCCATGTCGATCACGCCATCGTAGTAGGGCTTCTACGCCAGTTAATGAGTGTGAGTGGGCTAATACTTTTGGTTGGTAGTAGAACTCATAACGATCTGTGTTGATAGATTTTCGTAATTCAGATTCGAGTTCTAACTTGTGTGTCGTTTCTGTTTCCATTGTAGGATTAAAATAGCAATATTGATTTTTAGATTTATCTTTAGAGTAACTGAGAGCTATATTTGCATTTTTAATTATTTTTTCAGCTGTTATCAAAGTGTTTTTTTGCAATGAAATACCAATACTGGCTGAAATTGAAATCAATTTACCATCATAGCTGATGGGGGCATGAATATTGTTGAGTAATCGGTTTGCTAAATGATCAATATTTTTACGATGCTGAACAGATTGGATAACGACACCAAATTGGTTGTTATTCAATCGCGATAAAAGATTAACAGCTCTGAGATTTGATCGAATACGTTTTGATATAATAACGATTATTTTTTCTTTCTTCTCATTATCTAAAGAATCATGTAATTGTTTGAATAGATCAATCTCAATAACTAAAACAGATATTTTAGAATTATTGATTTTTGAATATACTAATGATTCATTTATTTTCTTAATAAACATATTTCGATTAGGAAGTGATGTTAACTGATCATAATGTGCTAGATGATCTAACTGATGTTCATAGTTTATACGTTCTGTAATATCTTTACTGGTTGATATGTAATTACTGATTCGCCCATTATCGTCACGAATAGGGGAAATAGTATTATCAAGATATTGAATACTATTATCTTTGTTTTTTTGAGAAATAATACGCTGAATCGTTTTCCCTTGATTAAGTTTTGATTGAATATCGTCTATTTTATCTTTGTCATTAGTATAGCGTTTGAAGATAGTCTTACTATCTAATCCAATGATATTCGTATAATTATCCCCTACGCTTTTCTTATATGAGCTATTCACATATTGAATAAATCCGAATTTATCAGTAATGATCACCGCTTCTTCGCTTTGTTCTACAGCTCTAGATAGTCCTTTAAGTTTTTGTTCTCGTTTAATCCATGATGTTACGTCAATAATATGCAACATTATGTTATCGTGACCATTGTTATTAACTTTAGTAGCAATAATTTCGATGTGTTTTTTATGGATTTTTAGTTGTGTTTTTTGCTGTATATTGTATTGCATATTATTGATTTTTTTTAATAATGCAACCATGTCACTTTTTGTATCAATTGATGGTATATACGAAATTAAGTTTTTATTAGTAATATCATTTTTTAAATCTAAAATAGAAAGTGCAGCTGCATTAATGGCTGTTATTTTTTTATACTCATCTATTATCACTATACCTGAATCTGTGTTTTCAATTAGTGAGTGATAACGACGGCTATCTGTTTTTCTGCTCTTATTTATTTTCTGTATTTCATTTTTTTGGTTGTTAATATAATAAATAACAAAAATGCCACCAATGAAGGTTAATATAATAATTACATAGTTAATATAAATATTATAAGATGGTTTTTTACTGAGAAATTGATAGCTATCCGTTAATGTAACTTTTGATATTAATATCCAAGGTGATAAGTTTCCATATTTAAAATCAAGCATCGATTTTAATGATACAGGGGTGAAAATAGGGGAGTAGGTATAGATAGTATTATCTTTTAATATTTGTTGATGATTATAATTTTTTATTTCTTCCCATAATACATAATTTGATTTTTTGAAGTTTTTTGTTTTATTAACAAATGACTGTCTATTTTCGGTAATATGATTTTGTTCAATATTAACTAATGTTTGGCCTTGGTTATTAACAATCCAGGATTGCAGAGGTAATGAGTGATTTGTTTTTGATGTGATAAGAAGATCGGATAGATTTTGTTGTTCTATTTTTACAACCCATGAAATATTTTGCACCGTCATATGTTGATAATACGCGATAGTGTTGATTGGCTCAGAGGCGGTATTAATATAAGTTTTATTGAATGGTAGTGCAAAAGCATGATCAATATTGCTCAATTCAGTAGCATCGGTGATAGGTTGATTATTTGTGACTATTATTTTTCCTTCTTCAGTAGTAAATATTTGTAAATAAGCGCTATTTTTATAATCAATAAGACTAATACTCTGTAATGTAGTATTGCTTGCGAGTACTTTATTGCTGAAAGTAATAAAATCATCACGCTGTGAGTGTGTTAGTGCCTGTTGCCAGGATTGTTGTTTTAAATAATCGCTGAGTTGCTCAAAGTGAGAGACAGTATGTGTAATCTGTTGTGTGATAAGTTGTTGTTGGTGGTATTGTTGCTGACGTTGTATTGTTTTTATACTATTGATTGTCTCATCATTATTTTGATTGTTGTCAGTGGCTACGTTTATTACTGTTAAAGTGAGTAATAAAAGAGAGAAAACTAAACTGACTCCTAGTGCTTGTCGCATAATATCCTTATAACATACCGTTAGATTTAACATCTAATGCACCAACTATATGCTATTGAACACATAAAGTTAAGATTATAAATATAATTTTGTGATGTATATGTAATCGTATGGTTGCTATTTGTGATTATTTAAACGTAAAAAGCCTTGAGAGGAAACTCAAGGCTAGAAAGTTATAGCGGTTAAATTTAATTACTAATTTGTCGTGGTTGTAGTTTCTAATGTGATTTTTTGCTCTGCTGCCAATTGGCTTTCATAGCGGTTATATTTCCACCATGCATAGCCAAGGAAGATAACAATACCACCGACGTTATAGAAGATAATCGTCATGATGTCGGCACCTGTTGGGAAAGTAGAAGCCAAGAAACCGATACTGAAGATACCAATTAGAATCGATACCATCACGATGCCTGTTGTACGTGAACCCATCTTAAAGTCACGTGGTAAGTGATCCAATTTTAGACGTAAGTTTAAGTAAGCAATCATAATAAACAATGGTGGTAGCATAGAAGCTGCCGCAGTCATGTTAATTACAGTGCTCATTAGTTCTTGTACTGAATCAGAACCTAACATTGGTACGATAAGTAGAGGTATTACAATGAAAAATTGCGCCCATGCTGCACGTGCCGGAACACCATTTTTGTTTAATTTAACGGTTTTCTCACCAAAAATACCTGCAGGGATCTCAGAGAAGAAAATTTTAACTGGTGTGGCTGTCCACATCAGTAATGAACCTAACATTGCCGTGAATGAAACAACACCAACGAAACGATTCATTACAATTTCAGGTAATCCATAATGGCGCGCTAAACCTTCAAATACTTGTACTGAACCACCAGTGAATTTCAGTGCTTCACGCTCAACAAATACGTTGATTAGTACAGATGAAACACAGTACAGACCACCGATAAAGATACCTGCAAAAATAATTACTTTTACAAACGCTTTGTGACCACCTTTAATATCATTAACATAAACCGACACAGACTCTGCTCCGCCAGCCGCCATAAAGATCCATGCTGTTACGCCAAAGAAGGCCCAGTTAATTTGCGGTGTTAATGCTTCTACTGTAATCGGATCTGCCGGTTGAATACCGCCCATTACCGCCGCACCTGCCAATATAATGTATGACAATGTTAGCACTAGCATAAATGACGAGGTAACAGAAGTGATTGGCCCCAACATCTTTGCGCCATTGGTTGATACATACGTAGCAAGGGCAAATAGCGCAATACTTAATAGTGTGGTCGTGGTTGGGGTAAATATATATTCATAGCCAAGGAACGCATAGGATGCATAAGCAATAACGCGCGGCAGTAATGAGGTAAAAAAGAATAGATTAACAAACCAATAGGTATAAGCGGCGAGGAATGCCCAACGTCCACCAAGAGAACTTTTAACCCACGCATAAACACCGGCTTCTGAGTCTTTATTCAGTGAAACAAATTCAGCAATGATTAAACAAAATGGGATGAAATAAAGTAAGGTAGCAATAAAGAACATAGGGGTAGAGGATAAGCCAATTTCGATATTGTTATTAATGACATTATTGAAACTGTATACCGCAGCAAAGGTCATCGATAGTAGACCAAATTTCCCTATGGTATTACGTTTTGATTCAGACATGAGAATCTCCGATGGATCACGTTTAGTATTGTAGGATGTCTATGTATTTAGCGACTAAACCAAATCATAGGTTATTGTTTTTATGCTTTATATTTGTTTCTTTTTTATTGCATAACCGCCAGCGATGATTAGCTGGCGGTTATGTTTAGTTATTTATTAAGGAAGTAACCGTCCTCAATGGTGACACGTAAAACGACTTTCTCAAGGTTGTCAGCGGCACTGAAACGGTGAGCTTGATTGTTTTCAAAAATTACCATTTGGCCTGCTTCTATGCGGTGGGTTTGGCCGGTACCAGCTAAGTATTCACGATCGGTTTCATCGCTGTATGGATGAACTTGCGTTAGTGTGTCTTTATCTGCACATTCAATGGTTTCACTGCCTGCAAGGTAGTAATGCACATCAAAATAACGACGATGACCGACAAAGTGCTCATTTGCGGTTGAAGGGCCATGTTGAAGTCGATAAGCCAGTGAATCACCCACAGAGTGGAAGACATTTGGCTGAATATTCGGGATATTTTCAATAGCCTCTACACAACGATTCCATTTACGACCATCGCGATATAGACTTTTGAACTGATCCAGTGATGCTAAAGTAATCATTATTTATCTCCACCGATACGTGTTGTGGTAAATGTTTGACTTGCTAAGTAGCGGCTATCGCAATCTGCTTTACTAAATGGCACTAAGCTTAGTTGGTAACTAAAGTCATTAAAGTAAACACGATATGAGTCAAGTACTTCTGAACCCCATGAGTTAGAGCCTAAGCCCATAACTTGATGATCAAGATTGACCGTAATGTAACCACTTGGCTCAAGCTCATTAATGTGTTGTGCTTGATGGATATGTTGATTAGTGTAATGCCACGCACTGAAATTAATTTCTTGCTCAGGTTTAACCAATAAACCTACACCATGACGATTAGTTAAACTTGCCCAACGGACATGTTGACGGTTGCCATTATTTTGTGGGAACGGGTAGTTCTCAAACATATTGCTAACGGTAGTACTGTAGATATCAATAATGTTACTTTGACGGCTATCTTGGTAACTTTCTTCAGGGCCTCGTCCGTAGTATTCAACCTGATCAAATTGATTATTAATCCCTAAATCTAAACCGATAACAGGAATGACATGTGGGTAATCACCGTACTTATTGCCACTTAACGTCATGTTAACTTGACCTTGAGGACAAATTTCAAAACGGTATTGGCAACGCATACCAAAATCTAATACTGGTGGTGCAACAATACTGTTAGTGGTAACAATCACCTTACCTGCAACGTGTTCTACATTAATGCTGCGGAAATGCTCTTGCATAATTTGCAGATGAGCAGGGTGCCATAAACCTTCATATTCTTGCTTATGGTTATCAATCATCGGCTTGAAGAAGCTCATTGCAGGTGATGATGCAATCAGTTCATTATTTTGGCGTAGCCATGATGTAAGCTTGCCGTCGACTTTAGAAAAGCGCAGGGTAAAGTCATAACCACTAATTTCCCAATCAAGACGGTTTTCAATGACTGACAGTGGTATAGCATTGTTATTTTCAAATATTTCAGGATATGCAGTATTGGGTTTGGCTTGGTATTGGAAAATACCAAGTTCATGGTTAGCTTCGCTATATGCGGTGCGAGATTTTTTACGTATCGACACGTTTACAAACGTTTCACGTTGATCCATCACTGGCAGTGCTAATTCAATATCGCGTGATTCACCTGCCGCCAAACCTGTAACGGTAATTTGATTAAAGGTTAGCGTGTCGCCTTCAGCACGTACTGCGATATCAAATACCACGTCATCTAAGGTAGAGAACCAATATTTGTTAGTAACCGTAATGATACCTTTAGTGTGATCTTTAACGTTGATTTTTACCGGACAAATAACTTGTTTGTATTCACGTAAACCAGGGCCTGGAGTTTGATCTGGGTAGACTAAGCCATCCATGCAGAAGTTATAGTTATTTGGATAATCGCTGTAATCACCGCCATATTTGTATACATCACGGCCATTTTCATCTTGTTCGTAAATGCCGTGATCACACCATTCCCATACAAAGTGACCTTGAATATGATCATGTTTATAGAACACATTTTGATATTCAGTCAGTCCACCAGGACCATTACCCATAGCATGAGCATACTCACAAATAATTCGTGGCTTAGCATGTGGGAATTCACCAAACTCATTCATCATTTGGGCGCGAGAGTACATAGTACTAATAATATCAACCACTTCAGCATCACGATCTTCTTCGTAATGGACTAGACGGGTATCATCAATCGCTTTGGTTGCTGCATACATTGAACGAATATTACAGCCGTAACCTGATTCGTTACCCAGTGACCACATAATGATTGAAGGGTGATTTTTTTGGGCGTGAATATGACGCTCAATACGCTCAACGAATACTTGTTCCCATGCAGGATCATCTGTGATCATGTTTAAGTTGCCAACATTCGCAAAGCCGTGAGTTTCAACGTCGGTTTCAGCCATCACAAATAAACCGTACTGATCACACAGTTCGTAAAAACGCGGATCATTAGGGTAGTGTGCTGTGCGTACTGCGTTAATGTTGTGTTGTTTCATCAATACGATGTCTTTCTCGACACGATCCATTCCAACAGCGCGGCTGTTAAGGTGGTCGTTATCGTGACGGTTAACCCCGTGGAGCATTACGTATTGACCGTTTATTTCAAACAGACCATTACGCACTTTAATATCGCGGAAGCCAACTCGTTGTGGAATCACTTCAATTATGATGCCATCAGCATCTCTTAGTGTTAGAAATAAGTGGTATAAATGCGGGTTTTCAGCCGTCCAGTGGATTGGATTTACCATTTTGATTGCAAAATCGGTATGTGTCATACTGGCAATTGTTAGATTGGAAACGTTTCCATTGGCAACCTGATGTTGACCATCGTAAAGGGCATAATCAAGGCTATAGCCATTAACAATATCACCGCTGAGGTTTTCTAAATCAATTTTACAGCCCAAGGTTGCTGCTTGGTAATTATCATCAAAATCAGTACGTACAGTGAAATCACGTACGTGAACAGGCTCTTTACCGACTAAGTAAACATCACGGAAAATGCCCGCCATCCACCACATATCTTGATCTTCGATATAGGTTGAATCAGCCCATTGCATCACGCGTACAGAAAGTAAGTTCTTGCCTGTATTAACAAAAGCAGAAATATCAAATTCAGCAGTTAAACGGCTGCCTTTACTAAAGCCAACATATTGGCCATTAACATAAACTTCAAAATAGGTTTCAACGCCGTCAAACTTAATAATCGTTTGTTTTTCATTCCAATTATCACCCAGGAAGAAGGTGCGCTGATATGCGCCAGTTGGGTTATTTGAGGGTACAAAAGGTACATCAATCGGGAAGGGGAAGCCTTCGTCTGTGTATTGTAAGTTACCGTGGCCTTCCATTTGCCACATGTTTGGCACTTGAATGCTTGTCCAGTCACTCATTTCTTGATGATAGAATTCTTCAGGAACAAGCAATGGGTTAGTGAAGAAATTGAATGTCCACTGGCCACTTAGCAACATGAAATGCTGACTTAAATCACGCTGAAAGCGTTGTGCTTTATTTAATGCGTTGTAAGAGAAAAAGTATGCACGAGGTGCCAGTCTATTTTCGCTAAGTAAGTTAATGTTTTCCCAGTTATTCACGATGCCTCCAAGACATGTTTTAATTATCTGGAGTTATTATTAAGTAAAATTTTACTAAAAAATATAGGTAAAACTTTGTTGTATTAACTCGATCACATTCTGTTTTGAGCTTTGTGAGGTCGACAACAAAAAAACAATTACAGATGATTATTTGAGTGATCTTGCTCTTGTTTTAAACAGTCTATGAATTAAAAGATAAAAAAAAACGGCAAGTAAATTGTCGTTTTTTATTTATTATCAATTGGTTATATTATTTTTTGGTTGTCTCGCGCAAAATGAGTTGGCTTGGAACAAAGACTCGTAATGGAATGGTCCGACCGTCACGACTGCGCTCTAATAATAGATTAACGCCTTGAGAGCCCATCAGTTCTGAGTGAATTCTAAAGGTTGATAACGGTGGATAAGTAAACTTCGCGGTTGGAATGTCATTGACACTGATTACGCTAATATCATTAGGAATATTGAGTCCGCTTTCATGTATCGCACGTAATACACCAATAGCGATTGAGTCTGATGCGACAAACAAAGCACTTGGGTGATTATTGGCAAGCATCTGTTTAGCTAATGAATACCCAGATTGACTACTAAAATCACCGCGATAAATATCATTATCAGATACAACGCCTTTAAATTTGCCATATTCAGTAAAAATTAATTCACGAATATCATATTTATCAGGGTTATCTTGACCACCAATAAATCCAATTCGCTGATAACCTTGCTGAGTAAAGTGGTTAATGACTTCTTTACTGATCCGCTCTAAATCAATATCAATACAATCAATATCAAGTTGGTGATCGGTGTAATCAATATAAACCGTGTTACTCGAAAGGGTACGAGCTGCGGCAAGGTTATCTTCGCTTACTTGTCCTATTAGCAATATGCCATCCACGGTTTTAGGCGCAGCGGCAATATTACATTCATAAATATTAGTTAGTTTAATACCGAGTTTATCGCATTGGGTATCAATGCCATGTCGAATAGCGAGGTAGTAGGGATCATCAACTTCAATATCTTGTTTGTAGTTATACAAGGCAAGGAAATGTAAGGTGTTTTTTTTGGCTGTTTTTCGAGATTGACTGGTAGTGTATTCAAGCTGTTCAGCAATTTCAAAGATTTTGCGCTTAGTCTCATCTTTTACGCTTAGGGTTGGATCATCATTTAATACTCGAGAGACCGTCGCTAACGAGACACCAGCTTTGGTTGCTATTTGTTTTAATGTTGCCATTTGTCCTCCGGCAATCCCTGCAACCTAAATCATGTTTGCTGTGCGTTTAAGGGACATGTGATTATATTTTATAGAATTATACTATTTATTTTTAGTAAAAAACGCGAATAATTTAGTATCTATTATTGAATATTTTATCACCGAGATCGGAATTGGTGGATAGAGAAGTTTAAAGTATTGAGTGATTTGATGCAGATAAGCAATAACGATAATCTTATCCTGTGATGATTAGCACGTATTATTCTTTTAATGGAAACGTTTACACAATGTGTCATTGATCACGGAAGTTAGCCTGAAATCACTTTAGACTTTTTAGCATTAAATAATCACAAGAGCTGAATTATTATGTCTGAATGTTTTGATCCGATTGACCATCCTCATCGTCGTTATAATCCGTTAACAGGGCTGTGGGTGCTAGTTTCACCACACCGCGCTAAGCGTCCGTGGCAAGGTGCTGATGAGCAGCCACAACCGGAATCGAATCTTGCTTATGACGGTTCTTGTTTTTTATGTCCAACCAATACCCGTGTGTCAGGTGATAAAAACCCCGATTACACTGGCACTTATGTTTTTAGTAATGATCATGCTGCATTAACTGCCGATACGCCAAGTGCTCCTGAAAACAGTAATCCATTATTTCGTTGCCAAAGTGCCCGTGGTTTAAGCCGTGTTATTTGTTTTTCACCTAATCACAGTAAAACGCTGCCGCAATTATCAGTTGGTGCAATTCGTAAAGTGGTTGATACGTGGAATGAGCAAATTGAAGAGCTAGGTAAAGATTACGTTTGGGTACAAGCGTTTGAAAATAAAGGCTCAGTAATGGGATGTTCACAACCACATCCCCATGGTCAAATTTGGGCAAATAGCTTTTTACCGAATGAAATTAGCCGTAAAGATACTTTATTACGTGAATATTATGCACAACATGGCACTAACTTATTAGTTGATTACGTTAATAGTGAGCTAGAAGACGGTTCTCGTACTGTGGTTGAAACTGAGCATTGGTTAGCAGTGGTGCCTTATTGGGCGGCATGGCCATTTGAAACCATGTTATTACCTAAAACCCATATTCGTCGAATGGATGAGTTAACTCAAGCCCAGCGTGATGATTTGGCGCTAGCGATTAAAAAATTAACCAGCCGTTACGATAATCTTTTTAAATGTTCATTCCCTTATTCAATGGGATGGCATTACGCTCCTTTCTTTGAATCTGATGTTAATTTTAGTGATACCTCAACCGATCATTGGCAGCTACATGCGTTGTTTTATCCACCATTATTGCGTTCTGCAACAGTGAAAAAATTTATGGTGGGTTATGAAATGTTGGCTGAAAGTCAACGTGATTTAACCGCAGAACAAGCGGCTGAAAAATTACGCGCCGTAAGTGATGTGCACTATTTAGATTAAGTGCTGAATAGCACGAATAAAAATATGTTTCTTGATAATCTTTGGTAATAGTAGGTAAAAATAATGACAACGAATCGTACTCAACACCTTATTGATAATGTATCAGCTGTTTTCTCATCAGTATTAGGCTATGTCGCCAGCCATATTATTCAAGCGCCTGGGCGTGTAAATCTTATTGGTGAGCATACCGATTATAACGATGGTTTTGTGCTTCCTTGTGCGATTGATTATCAAGCCATCGTGGCTGCTGCACGTCGTGACGATAATATCGTGCGTGTGGTGGCGGTTGATTACAATAATGAAATGAACGAGTTTGATATTAGTCAACCGTTAGAATTTGACCAGCAATGCATGTGGGTAAACTATGTTCGTGGTGTGATTAAATGTCTGCTTGAGCGAGGCTATGTTCTTGGTGGCGCCGATATTGTTATCAGTGGTAATGTTCCACAAGGTGCAGGTTTAAGTTCATCAGCAGCGCTTGAAGTCGTCATTGGTCAAACATTTAAAGCATTATTTGGTCTTACTATTAGTCAGCAAGAAATTGCACTCAATGGCCAGCAAGCAGAAAATCAGTTTGTTGGTTGTAATTGCGGCATTATGGATCAATTAATTTCAGCTGAAGGTGAGCAAAACCACGCACTATTAATTGATTGTCGTTCGCTAGAGACAACTGCTGTTGCGATGCCTGAAGATATGGCGGTGGTAATCATTAACTCAAATAAGAAACGTGGTTTAGTCGATAGTGAATACAACACGCGTCGTGCACAGTGTGAACAAGCTGCTGCCTTCTTTGGTGTACCAGCCTTGCGTGATGTGACATTAGCGACGTTTATCGCGCGTGAAACAGAGCTTGATCCTATGGTTGCTAAACGTGCTCGTCATGTGATCACTGAAAACATGCGAACGGAACAAGCCGCTATTGCGTTAAGTAATGGCAATATGGTGTTATTGGCTGAGCTAATGGCAGAGTCACATGCATCAATGCGGGATGATTTTGAGATTACTGTGTCTGAGATTGATACGCTGGTTGATATGGTGAAAGGTGTTATTGGCGATCAAGGTGGCGTACGTATGACCGGCGGTGGTTTTGGCGGTTGTATTGTGGCACTGGTACCGCCAACATTTGTTGATGCTATTACCGTTGAAGTGAATGCGAAATATCAGGCTGCAACAGGCTTACAAGCAACTATTTATGTGTGTAAAGCTATGGCGGGCGCTGGTGTTATCAGTGAACAAAACTTAGCAATAGCGTAATTTAAGGCGATTGAATATGTTAACTCATTTACCTCAACACGCTATTACCTTACATCAATCCATGACTGTTGATATGGCAACGGATGGGTTACCTGCAAAACTGGTCACCCTTGTTAATCAACGCGGTATGTCAGTTACGTTAATGGATATTGGTGCTACATGGCTTAGTTGTTGTGTACCTGTCATCGTGGATCACCAAACCCAATACCGAGAAGTGTTGTTAGGGGTAAGTACCTTGAATGACTTTTATCAGCAGCAAGCCTATTTAGGCGCAACCGTTGGGCGTTATGCTAACCGTATTGCTGCAGGTAAATTTAACTTAGACGGTGAAGATTACCAACTATCAATTAATCAAAATGGCAATTGTTTGCATGGCGGCAAAAGTGGTTTTAGTCATCGTCGCTGGCAGATGCAGCAAGTGAATGCCACCGAAGTGCAATTTAGTTTGTTATCTGCGGATGGTGATATGGGTTTCCCGGGGAATTTACAGGTCATTGTTACTTATACTCTGACTGAAAATAACGAATTAAATATTCGATACAGTGCTGAAACGGATAAGCCCACCGTGGTTAACCTTACCAATCATGGCTATTTTAATTTGCTCGGGGCTGATAATGGCAAAGATTGCTTATCACATCAGTTAATGATCAATGCCGATCATTATTTACCGACGGATTCAAGCGGGATCCCGCAGGATGAATTTAAGAGGGTTGAAGCAACAAGTTTTGATTTTCGCGAGCCAAAATTGATAAATCAAGATTGGTTAGTGGATAATGATCAACGGCAAGCCAAAGGGTATGATCATGCGTTTATATTACGCTCTGATGTGCATCGTGCCATCACTGCTTGTGCAACGGTCATTGCTGCTGATCATTCATTAACGATGGGTGTATTAACCACTAAACCGGCAATGCAATTATACACAGGCAATTTTTTAGCTGGGTGCCCTAATCGAGTTGGGGGAGAGTATGCTGATTACAGTGGTTTTGCGTTAGAAACCCAATTTTTGCCAGATTCACCAAATCACCCACAATGGCCGAATAATAATTCGATACTACGCCCAAATGCGCAGTATCGTCATCTAACTTGTTATCGGTTTCGATAGTCATTAAGTCATTATCAATAACGCTCACAGTGTGAAAACTATATTTAGTTAATACTGTGGGCGTTTTTATTGGTGGTTACTTATTATAAAACGCATTAAGTTGCTGAATAATTTCATCTTTACCATCGATATTGTGTAATTTCTTAACACTATCATCGGGAATTTCAAAAATATGTTTAATCGCCTCAGCACTAGCATTAGAAATACCATTAGTTCGGTATTCTAAGCGTTGGTGAATTAACTTATCTGATGTGGTTACATAAATCAGATCAATATTATCAACATACTGGCGAATGTAATCGCGGTGTTTTTTCTTATATGCCCCTTGAGTGATCACCAGACGTGGATAAATAGCACGATAGTAGTGAATTTTATCAACAATACGGCTAAAAAATTGGTCACGCATTTCTTCTGTAAACGGCTGCTTCTCGGCAATAACCTGACGCATTTCATCAGTAAGATCATCATCTGCATGGTAAACAAACCATTCATGATGAGCGCCAATAACGTCACCGACAAATGATTTTCCTGCACCTGATAAGCCAAACAAAAACAACACTGATGGGGCAGAAGTTAGTTGGAGGCGATGGCTCATTAAATGCTCACTGTAGATGACAATTAGGTTATGGCAATTGCATTTAACATACAATTACACGTTAAGGGCGTTAATGTGCCAAATTATTGCTGCAGTTAAAAGTTTAAAATTACAAAAAATACTGCTAGAGAATAAAAAATAGACATTAGGTGCGGTTTACATTCATAAATGACTACTGACGATGGATTTCATGGTAAAACAGAAGTCGAAAAATTAGATAGGGATAGGAAAACAATGCAAACCATATTGATAATAATTAATGATGCTCCTTATGGATCTGAGCGTCCGTTTAATGCACTGCGATTGGCCATAAAACTAAATGAACAAGACGCTGAGCCTGTTGCTGTGAAAGTTTTTTTAATGTCTGATGCTGTCACCTGTGCACTAGCAAAACAAGCCCCAACAGAAGGGTATGATATTCAACAAATGGTTGAGATTGTTCTAGCCCAAGGTGGTGAAGTTAAATTGTGTAAAACATGCTGCGCCGCACGCGGATTAACAGCATTACCATTAATTGAAGATGTTGTAATTGCAACATTAGATGATTTAGCAGAGTGGACACTTGCAGCGGATAAAGTGTTTACGTTCTAAAGTAGTGCTGCTAGATAATAACCGCATCAGTGACAGTGTCACTGATGCGGTTATATAGTGGGCATATAGAAATTCAGTCAAACGAAAATTATTGAGGCCTCATTACTGATAAACGTTTGACTAAGGTTGGCACAAACATATGCGTAATACTTGAATCAGATTTTGTGGTATTCGATGTTGATTGTTTTGCCGCCGCCGCTAATTGAAAAGCCAATTGCGTTGCTTGTTCTGCCATGATCTGAATGGGATAGCGGACAGTTGTTAGTTTAGGATGCAGATACTTTGCAATTAAGCCATCGTCAAAGCCAATTAAAGACATCTGATTTGGTACCGTTAAACCATTACCTTCAAGTACAGATAAGCATCCCGCTGCCATATAATCGTTATAAGCCGCAATCGCCGTTATTGGTTGATTTTTGGCGAGTAGGTTAGTCATTGCGATCTCACCACCATCTTCATCTGGTGTGCCATATTCAATATAGCTTTGTGGTGCAGCCAGCTGATGTGCTTGTAACGCATCTAGATAGCCTTGCTTGCGCTGCTCAGTATCTTCAATATCATGATTGGAACAAATATAACCAATATGCTGGTGGCCATGTTTAATTAATAGCTCTGTCGCTAGATATGATCCTCGGTGGTTATCAAGCGCAATACAGCGATCAGCTATCTCAGGAATGAAGCGGTTAATAAGCACCATTCCCGGTACTTCTTGCGCGTAAGCGATTAATTCATCATTAGATAAACTTTTACTGTGAATAATTAACGTATCACAGCGGCTATTGATCAATAGTTCAATAACATCACGCTCACTGTCAGCATTATGGTAGCCATTACCTATCAATAAATGTTTATTGTGTTGGCGAGCAATATTGTCGATCGATTTGATCATCGCGCCAAAGAAAGGATCAGAAACATCACCCACTAACACGCCAATAGTATTGGTTGATTGGCTGACTAACGCACGAGCATTAGCATTGAGACGATAACCCAGCGCCTGCATTGCTTGTGTTACTGCGGTAATAGCAGCTTGACTTGCTTTTGGTGATTTATTGATCACCCTAGATACGGTTGCGACAGATACTTCGGCGAGTTTCGCCACATCTTTGATTGTTGCCATGATCACCTCTTTACTGTTGAAGCTATTAAACTACGCTTGTGTAAATAACGCAATTTAACTGTGTGATATAGCTAACTAATTTGAAATGATATTCTTTGTAAATCAATATTTAATTGGTAGTGTAAACGTTAACATAATGGGTATATATACCACGATTAATAATGAACTTAATTGAGTATTAAATACAAAGGAGATTCCATGGACACTATTTCGTACGCAGATTTCGCTAAATTAGATATTCGTGTGGGTAAAATTATTGATGTTGTTCGTCATGACAATGCCGATAAATTGTATATTGTTCAAATTGAAGTGGGTGAAACTAAGCTTCAAACCGTCACTAGTTTAGTGCCTTACTACACCGAAGAGCAATTATTGGGTAAGCAAGTGGTAGTACTATGTAATCTAGCCAAAGCCAAGATGCGCGGTGAAACATCAGAGTGCATGTTGTTATGTGCTGAAACGGATGATGAATCTGAAAGCGTGTTATTAACTCCAGAACGTTTAATGGCTACGGGCGTTAAGATTGTTTAATTACTGTTTGTAAATATGTATAGCAACTGTAGTTAGTAAAAATTGAAACTAAACGATAGGAGCCCGATTTTTTGATTACAATCGGGCTTTCAAAGTAAAACATCATCTGATTTATAGTGCTTGTTAGATTATGACGAAGGGGTATGGGCGCGTGCTTAAAAATAAATTTGAGTAAGTTAGCCGTATAATAAGTTGTTAGTTTTTTGGACTGCCTTTAGTAATTTAGGTATATAAATGAAAGTATTGAGTAACAGAGCGAAGAGTCATATTAGTGGAGAACTGTATAATCCAGACTCAGAAGGGTTACCTGAAGATAGACTTAAGGCCGCTAAATTATGCCATCAAATAAGCACATGCTTTGAAGTCGATGAAAAAAATCTTTTGATTCAAAGACTGTTTGGTTGTTCAGATGAGACGACTCAGTTAAACGGTCATTTTTTTTGCGATTATGGCTATAACATAAAAGTCGGTAAAAACTTCTATATGAATACCAACGGTGTCATTTTAGACTGTGGCAAGGTCATTATTGGTGATTATGTAATGATAGGCCCAAATGTTACATTATGCACAGCTGGACACCCACTTGATGCTGCAACTCGCTATACCTATGAAGAGTTTGCTAAACCAATTAATATAGGTAATAAAGTTTGGATTGGCGCTAATGTGGTTGTTTTACCAGGTGTAAGTATTGGCGATGGTGCTATTGTCGGTGCTGGGAGTGTTGTGACAAAAGACGTACCTGACAATACGGTTGTTGTAGGTAATCCAGCAAGAGTAGTGAAAAAAGGGATCAATGTAGCTTAGGTAAAGATTCGCAGTTAAGTGAAAGAATAAAAGAATAATGGACAGCCATAACCTTGCACATCAACCATGAGCTACTATAGTTAAGCTTCAAGTTGCTTATGGTGGAACGAATGACAATCTCAAGACGGAAATTGATAGAGCCTCAAATTACACCTTTTTATCATGTGATTAATCGCTGTGTACGTCGTGCCTATTTGTGTGGGGATGACCCGTATAACGGTAAAAACTATCAACACCGTCGAGGTTGGATAGTAAATAAAATCAAACAATTAGCTTCTGTGTTTTGTATTGATGTTTGTGCTTATGCTGTAATGAGTAACCATTATCATTTAGTGCTTAAAATAGATACAGAGCAGCAGCAAAAGTTAACTCCAGAAGCGGTAATATCTCGCTGGTTACAGTTATTTAATGGTCATCCTATTGCGGTCGAATTTTTAAAAGAGGGTCAAATTGACTCTGATAAACAACAAGCATTATCAAATTTAGTGGCTGAATGGCAGCAACGATTGGGTAGTATTAGCTGGTTTATGCGCTGTCTTAATGAAGAAATTGCGCGAAAAGCCAATAAAGAAGATCAATGTAAAGGTGCATTTTGGGAAGGGCGGTTTAAGTCTCAAGCATTACTCGACGAACAAGCGTTATTATCATGCATGATGTACGTTGATTTAAACCCGATAAGGGCGGGCGTTACACCGTCACTAGAGCAATCAGATTTTACCTCAATTCAGCAGCGTATTCGTGAATATAATCAAACGAAAACTCCCTTTAAACCATCCTTATCAAACAAAAGTCATTTCCAATTATTACCCTTTGTTGGCGCAGAACATCAAGCTAAAACCGCAGGGGTAAACTTTGCTTTTGCTGATTACCTTGAACTAATTGACTGGACTGGTCGCTGTATTCGAAATGATAAAAAAGGCTTTATTGCACCTAATCAACCCAAGATTTTACAGCAAATGGGAATAACAGCAGATGCTTGGCTTGAGCACAGTGAACAATTTATGGAACATTATGCCAATGTAAGCGGTAGATGGTCCCGAATGTGTACTTTTAAACAACGTATTGGTGGACATTGGTGTAAAGGAAAGTTAGCGAGTCATCAGTTACACCCTAATCAGACATAGTTTTTATAATCGAATGCAAATACCGCAATAACCGTTAGGATTGTGGGCTTTGTTGATCCTGAAATATAGAAAGAGAATTGATTTAATGGATAATTCAAATAATAAGTCGTAAATCTTAGATTCGAGAGTTTATTGCTAGTGGAATAAATTATTTTTTAAGATCGTTTTTTAAGAACTAAAATATATGGCTGTCCAAGGTTATTTATGGCTGTCCAAGGTTAAAGAGATACATTATTTATTTTAATTAAAACAAGTTGCGTATGAGGATAATCTTGTCTAGATCTTTACGGGCTTTAATTGCGGCCTATTTTTAATAATGTATTAATTAATAAGACTTATTAGATGAAAAAAATATTATTACTTTCCACTATTTCTTTAACATTAATTGGTTGTGGTTCACCTCGTTATACTGGTAGTTCTGTGCCAATAACAAATATTAAACCAGAGGTTGTTATTGTTCAGGATAATGATACTCGTGCTGGATTTCTCGATACAATAAAAGTTTGGCTTCAAGATAATAATTATTCGTACATTATTTCCCCTGATAATTCAAAGCATGATTTGAATAAATTAACGATTGAATATGAAGGGCATTGGGGCTGGGATCTTGCTTTGTATTTAAAAGATGCGGAGATAAAAGCATACCAAGGTGGTCAAAGAGTTGGTGATATTAAGTTTAAGGTACCTTACACCGCTAACCCTAATAAATTTGGTAATGCGAGCAAACGAATTGGTTTTATGATGGATACGTTATTTGGTCAAATGACGCCAGCTCAAGCAACAAAGGCTGCGAATTCATCTACTGTAAATTAATACTATAGTTTGTTCGTATATTACAGTCGAAATAAAGATAATTTTTAGCTGTTATTCTTGATTTCGTTTGTAATCTCACAAGGTGATAATTTGGCATTGCTCACAGATTGATACATTAGTGACTAAAATCTAATTTGGTAAACTAATATTAGCGATATTAAGTGGTTATGATATTTATTCAGCGCTAGTGTTACAAAATATTAGCTGTACTAAAGAGGGAGTAACAATATGCCACATTGTATCGTGGAATATGCCAAGGATTTAGAAAACGACATTGATTTAAATGAATTAATGACTACCGCGCATTTTTCTATTTTTAGTTCAGGTATTTTTGAAGAAGAAGACATAAAAACTCGCCTTGTTCCTTATGAAATTTATCGAACGGGAACAACAGCCAAGCCATTTGTGCATATTACATTACGTATTTTACCCGACCGTTCTGAACAGCAGAAAGATATGTTATCTGAATTGATATTGCATAATGTCGCTTCTATGTTTCATTCTGATATTGCCATTAGTGTGGAGATTGAAGATATTAATCAGCAATCTTATCGGAAATATGTAGTATAAAGTTGCAAATTAATCTTTTTTTTCAATTTTATTTGCAATGAACACTGTTTTTATGTTGTTATAGAGATGTCTACTATAAATAGGAAAAGTCATGAATAAGAAACTTCTGGTTGTTGCTTTGGGTTCATTAGCGTTAGTGGCGTGTAGTGCACAAGATGTTAAAACGACTAACGAGGCAAATATGCAAACGGGCTGTGACTATACTCACGCAATTCCTGGTGGCTGGCAACAAGGTGAAATCACACCTGAAGTAACGGCTGCAGCACAAGCCGCAGTAAAAGACATTGCTGGTGATCATCAGTTAAAAAATGTTATTCATGTTACTCAACAAGTTGTTGCTGGTATGAATTACAACGTTACATTTTCAATCGAAAATCATGACGTTTATACCGCTAAAGTTTTCCGTAGTTTAAAAAACACTTACACTGTTGAATCAGTAAACAAGAAAGTTGGCGCTGCTTCAAATTGTGATGTGCCTAATCATTTATAGCGTGTGGTTATTATTTAACCGCAACCTCTAATGAAAAAACAGCTGCTGCTATTGATTATTGATCAATACCAGCGGCTGTTTTTTTATGTCTATTTATAACACCCTAATAGCGCCTTTGTTAGGCGTTAATAAAAACAATAAACGTTCATGCATTTTATTTTAAATAACATGACTAGCACCCCTTAAAAACGCGAGATTTAGCTATTTAAGCTAATGTAAAAAAATATTTATTAGTTCACTGTTTTTACTGGTAATTAATGGTTTTTTGTTATTAATATAGGGCTGTTTTTAGACATTAATAGAGTAATAATTGATGCATGTTGCAAAAAAACAATTCGATGGCGAAGTCTTTTCCCATCAAGATTTAAGTGAAGCAACCTTTGAACAATGTCAGTTTTTTCGCTGTGATTTTTCACGTGCAAATTTAACCGATGCTTGTTTTATTGATTGTAGCTTTATTGAAGCAGGAGAGACTGACGGTTGCAGTTTTGCTTATACGAAATTAAAAGATGCCAGTTTTAAAGGTTGTAATTTAGCGATGGCAAATTTTCGTAACGCACAATGCTTTGGTATTGAATTGCACCAATGTAATCTTAAAGGTGCTGATTTCCATTATGCGTCTTTTGCTAATTACATTACGCATAATTCTTTCTTTTGTTCGGCATTTATTTCTGGATGTGATTTGAGCTATGCCAACTTAGAAAGTGTGATGCTTGAAAAATGTGAGCTATTTGAAAACCGTTGGCGTGGCGCTAATTTAATCGGCGTGTCATTTAAAGGTTCTGATTTAAGCCGTGGTGAATTTTCAAGTGAGCAATGGCAACAAGCGATATTTAATGAAGCTAACCTATGCCATGTTGATCTTGATAATGTTGATGTTCGCCGAGTGTCTTTGGAAGGGGCTCAAATTTGTGATTGGCAACAAGAGCAACTATTAGGTAATTTAGGTATCGTTGTTTTATAAATAGTTATGCTAATCAATGATCGCCACAGGAATACGGGATATGCCTGTGGCAGCATTGATTAATGGTTACCATTCACCAATGTTAGCTTGTGAAACCCACGGTTCAGCAGGGGATAACGGCTCACCTTTTTGCAGTAATTCAATTGAAATACCATCAGGCGAACGGACAAAAGCCATATGACCATCACGGGGTGGGCGATTAATCGTCACGCCGCTGTCTTGTAAGTGTTGGCATAATTGATAAATATCATCAACACGAAATGCAAGATGACCAAAATTACGGCCGCCAGTATAGGCTTCAGCATCCCAATTGTAGGTTAATTCTAATAATGGCGATTGTGTTTGAGCCGCCGTTTGTACTTGAGTGGGTGCGGCTAAAAATACTAATGTAAAACGCCCACGTTCACTTTCTTTTCTATTTGTTTCAACTAACCCTAATTTATTGCAGTAAAAGTCCAGTGAGGCATCTAAATCACTGACACGTACCATAGTGTGTAAATATTCCATTACTTCTCCTGATCAAAAAAATCCCCGCGGTTTAGTGCTATAGAATAAATCAAATAAGCACGAAAACGAACGGGGATTATCGTTAATAGCGGTTGTTGTTAATGAGTTTGCGTCGCTACAACGAGTTGTTGTTTCTTATCTTGGCGCACATGGTAGACACAACAACCGATGAACCAGACTGAACTTACTGCAATACCGATAATGGTTGAGCCTGTTATACCCATTGCAAGGTAGCCAAGGAAAGCACCGAAAGCGACAGTTAATGCGTAAGGTAACTGCGTCATAACGTGATCCATGTGATGACTGCCTGCACCTGTTGCTGACAAAATACTGGTGCTTGAAATCGGTGAACTGTGATCACCAAAGACAGAACCTGCTAATACTGCTGATAGCATAGGCATTAATAAGTTAACATCACTTGCAATCGCCATATCACCTGCCAATGGCAGCATGATACCAAATGTACCCCAACTAGTGCCGGTCGCAAAAGACATACCACATGAAAGTAAGAACACTAATGCAGGCAGTAACTCAACAGGTAGGCCATATTTTGTTAATGATGCTAAGTATTGGCCAGTTTCCATATCGCTGACAACAGTACCAATTGTCCATGCAAATAACAGAATGATAATTGCTGGCATCATCGCTTGAACACCTTGAGGTGCAGCTGTTAACCATGTCTTTAGTGGCAACTTTAAGCGCAGTGCTAACACAATGGATACTACAAGACTACATAATGCGGCATACACTAATGATGAACCTACATCTGTATGCTCGATTGAGCCAATTAAGCTAAATGCCAGACCTTTAGCGGCTAAAACTTCTGCGCCACTGATGATCATAAACACAACGCTAGAAACAGTCAGAGTAAGAATTGGTAAGACCATATCAATCATGGTGCCATTACCTTCACCTTCTGTGGTGATTTCTAGCCCTTTTGGGTGACCTTTTGATTCATCCCAAAGTTGGCCGTCACGTGCGCGCTCTTCGTGCTTACGCATTGGACCAATATCAAGTTGGAACGTGATAACCACAAGCACCATTAATAAGGTAAACACAGCATATAGATTCATTGGAATCATCTGTACGAATAATGAAATCGGACTCGTTTCAGTAATATCGTTGGTCACCAAAATACCACCAAGGATCGCAATGATATAGGCACCCCATGATGAAATAGGGGTAATAACACATACCGGTGCTGCGGTTGAATCTAACAGGTAAGCTAATTTTGCTCGTGAAATTTGAAAACGGTCAGTTACGGGGCGACAAATAGGTCCAACAGATAAGCTGTGGAAGAAGTCATCAATAAAGAAGGCAAATACCATCATACCCGTTAAGATATTGGCACTGCGACGATCTTTACAGCGACGAACACCCCATTCAGCAAATGCCTTGGTTGCGCCTGTTGCGGTCATTAAGCTAATCAAACCACCGAGTAATAACATAAATAATAACATGTTAACGTTACTGGTGTTGATCGCACCATCAGCCCAAACTAAGCCAAGAATTTGATGTAAAAGATATTGTAGTGCTGCGAGTGGGTTGAAATTATTTAGAAGGATTGATCCTGCAATAATGCCCACGCCTAAAGATAACAATACGCGGCGGGTAGTAATTGCAAGAATAACTGCCAGTAGTGCGGGAACTACTGATAATAATGAATCAGAATATTGAACTAAATTCATGGATCTCTTAAACACCTATAATAAGGTGGAGATCTACCGAAAGGATAGAGAAACAGATTTCTTTAGAAATAATACTTCTTATCCCTTAGGGTAGCGCTCCATAGACAACATAACTATGGCAGTTCTGTACTTATTAAATACAGAACCAGCGATTATTGATGACTCAATAATTACTTCGGCGCTGACTCCTTTCTTCGGCTCTCATTGGGGATCTCCCTCCAACCGAATACTTTTAGGCAGCGCGCCTCTACTCAAAGGATTAGTCTTGACTATACCTAGATATTTCTCACAAGCAATAAAAAATAATGCTAAATTGTGTAATAGGTTTAAAATACAGCAGCTCAGCTAACTGATTATAGTTTCAATCAGTTAGCACATGCTTATTTCGTTATTGTTGCATATTGTTTCGTTATTCAGGATTGTCGTTCATCGGTTGGGTCATATTATGAATATTGCCTGCAAATCCTGCTTTGATAAGATCTTGACGAATTTTAGTTACCTCTTTTTCTGCCACAGGGATATTTCTTCCCCCTAATTTTTGACGTACAAATGTAATTAATTGAGCCAAATCAGCATCATTTAAAACGGTGTTAAAACTACTCATTGGCATAAAATCTATTTCTTGTTCTAAGAAGTTTGGCATTAAGCCTCGAATAGTAACGGCAATGGTGTCATACGGATCTTTATGCATGATGATGCCATTATTAAGCAGTGCTGGTGCAATACCTTCGCGACCTTTACCATCTGGGCCATGACAAGCACCACAGGTTTGAATATACAGCCCATATAATTGTTGATCTTTAGTTTGTTGATCGGCAGGACCTTCAGCTAAATTAGGATTCTGAATATTTATTTGTGCTGGTGTTAAATCACCAAAGCCTGGTGGTGTAATTTGACCAACCGATTTATCTACTACGTTATATTTGTCGCCTGTAATAAGGTATTCCGCAATAGCACTGACATCTTCACGGGTTAAATAGCGGGTACTGTTTTTTACCACTTCCGCCATACCACCAAATGCGGTGCCTTTTTCGGAATGGCCTGTTTTAAGAAAATCAGTCAGTGAATTTACATCCCAGCGATCTTGATAAAGCTCGGTTGCGGTAATATCAGGTGCCATCCAACCATCAATTAAATTACCTTGAAAGAGCTTATCGGCAATTAACGCTTGAGCAATATTTCGTGGTGTGTGGCACTCAGAACAGTGACCTAAGCTCATGGTTAAATATTTACCTCGACGCCAAGTTTCAGTGCTGTTGGCTGGATATTGTAATGGGTCGGTATCAAGAAATGCGATATTCCAACCTAATAAGCCTAAGCGAATATTACTTGGAAACATCATTTGGTTATCTAAATTACGAGTATTCACATAATCGAGTGATTGCATGTATACCCACAATGCTTTGGTATCAGCATCAGTGATGTATTGATAAGAAGAGTAGGGCATTGCAGGATAAAGATAGCCGTGCTTGCCTTTACCTTTATGCAGAGCATCATAAAACTCAGTATATGTGTAATCACCAATTCCAAATTCAGGGTGCGATGAAATATTAGTGGAATACAATGTACCAAATGGAGTAACAAAACCTAATCCGCCACCAAATAATTCGCCACCTTCACCAGTATGACAAGCAACGCAGTCTCCAGCGTAAGCGAGATATTGTCCTTGAGTAATTTGCTCTTTGTTTAATTGGGCAATTTCGGTTTTACGAACAGTATTTTGATGACGTAGATAGGCGCCTAATGCTTGAATTTCAGCATCAGAAAGTTGCTGGGCAAAGGCTGGCATAACATTATTAAGACCATTGTTTATGGTATGCGTAATGCCCTCAATACTGCCATTATGTAACCAGATATTATCGGTTAAATTGGGTGCACCTAGTAATTGATTGCCTTTTGCATCACTACCGTGACAACTGGTACAGTTTTTATTAAAGACAGTTTTACCTTGCTGTAATGCAAAACTTGATGCTGAAAGAATACGATCAGCTTGTAACGAGGCAATATAAGTGGCGACATGATTGATATCTTCAGCAGATAGAAGAGTTTTCCAACCCGCCATAACACCATTACGGCCTTGAGTAATGGAGTGATAAATATCTTTATCTGTACCGCCATAAAGCCACACATCATCAGTTAAGTTAGGAAAGTGGGTTTGACCTTCCGCTTCACTCAAATGACAAGCGGCACAATGGGTTTGAAACAGGGCTTTACCCGTGGTTACTATGGTATCGTCTTGGCTCAATTGCAGATATGAACTGTCGCTGAGTTTTGCTTGTATGATTTGTGCTTCTAAATCAGTCGCATGAGGCTGAGTAGCTTCACTGGTTGATTTCCATGCCATTAAGCCTTGCCAGTTACCAAGTCCAGGGTAAAGCACTAAAAATATAGCAGCGAATAGAAATGCAATGCCATAAGAGAACAATAATAACTTAGGAACAGCAGCATCGTTTTCTTGAATGTTATCAAAACTATCAACTGTTTTATCTTTATCTGCAGTATGATTTTTTCGCCAATAATACACCACGACGATGAGCATAAAAATTAAAAACAGTAAGGTCAATAATGTAACCCAATTGCTCCAGAAAGTGTTCATTGCTGTACTCCCTGCTCGTGTCCTAGACTTTGTAAATAAGCAATCAGTGCCTCAGCTTTGGTATGACCTTTAACGGCAAGGCGTGCTTGTTGTATTTCTTTATCATTATAAGGCACACCTAATATGCGTAATGCTTTGAGTTTTGCTTCTGCATCTTCTCCATCTAGCACCTGTTCAAATAACCAAGGATAGGCGGGCATGATAGAGGTGGGTACAACATCACGTGGATTATTTAGGTGTATAGCATGCCATTGATCAGAGTATTTGCGTCCAAGATTGGTGAGATCAGGGCCGGTACGTTTAGATCCCCATAAATTAGGAAATTCATAAATGTCATCGCTTTCTCGGCTATAGCGGCCATAACGTTTTATTTCTGCATCTAAGGGGCGCACCATCATAGTATGGCAAGTATGACAGCCCTCACTGATGTAGACATCTCGGCCTTCGACTTCTAATGCTGTCAGTGGTTTAGCACTGGATTCTGCAATTAGTTTGTCTTGATAAAAGAATGCGGGTAGCACCCAAACAAGAAAAGAAATACTGGCAACAATGACGGTGGAAATAATTAAGATAAACACCGATTGTGTGAAATCTTTATTAAGCATGTTCATTGATCTCCTCAGTTGAGGATGGGGTTGTTAATGGCTGTTTTAGGGTGCGATAAAGGTTATATATCATTAGTACTAACCCAAATACAAAGCTGACACCACCGATGAAACGCGCCAACATCCATGGTGAGGAAAAGTTCATTGCATCTACAAAACTATAAGTTAAGCTGCCATTTGGCTCTTGTTGTAACCACATATAACCTTGACCAATGCCAGCGATCCACAATGCTACTGCGTAAATAAGAATTCCTATATGTGCAAACCAAAAATGCCATTTAACTAAGCGATTCGACCATAATTGCTGGTGGCCCCAAAGGCGGGGAATAAAATAATAAAAAACCGCAATGGCAGACATGCCCACCCAACCTAGAGCCGCAGAATGCACATGACCGATGATCCAGTCAGTGTTGTGCGCAATCATATTAAACCAACGAATAGCCAGTAATGGGCCTTCAAATGTGGCAAGGGCATAATAGATAATGGCGGAGAAAAAGAACCACATAATGTAATCATGCTTGAGCTTAGGTTTGTTACTGAGTAAGGTCATAATGCTATTAAATGCACCACCCCAAGAGGGGAGCCATAAAATAAGTGACATTACGATCCCAAGATTTTGTAGCCAATCAGGAACAGAAGAATAAATAAGATGGTGTGTACCGGCCCATGTATAAAATCCAACTAGGCCCCAAAAGTGAATAATAGACAAACGGTAAGAGTAGATTGGGCGGTCGGATATTTTAGGAATGAAGTAGTAGTTCATTCCAATAATACCAGCGGTCAGAAGGAAGCCAACGGCATTATGCCCCCACCACCATTGTACGATTGCATCTTCAGCGCCAGAATAAATTGAATATGATTTCCAGAAGGTTACGGGCAATTCAAGATTATTGACGATAAAAATCATCGCAATAACTAAAATAAAAGCGCCATAAAACCAGTTGGCGACAAATATATGTGCCACGGTTCTTTTGGCGATGGTGCCAAAAAATAAAATGGCATACAGAACCCAAACAACTGCAATTAAAATATCAATTGGCCATTCAAGTTCGGCATATTCTTTTGAGGTAGTAAAACCAAGTGGTAGCGTAATAACAGCAAGGATTAATATAAGTTGCCAACCATAGTAAACAAACCAAGACAGGCAGTGGTTAAATAATGGCACTTTACAGGTTCGTTGAACGATATAAAGCGAAGTACCCATTAAAATATTCACCACAAAACCAAAAATAACCCCGTTGGTATGTAATGGTCGTAGGCGACCGAATTGAAAATACTCTGAGTTTAAATTGAGCGCGGGCCAATAAAGTTGTCCTGCAAGAATAACGCCTATCGTCATGGCTATTAGTCCCCAGATAACACTAGTAACCATGAAGTATTTAACAACTTTATAATTGTATTGAATATCCATTCTTAAAACCTTTGACTGTGTTATTTGTCAAAAAACAATTTGTTAAATTAATCGCGCTATGTTGCTATTGATATATGGTTACTAATTATTATCGTTTGTAGATTTTGATTTAACGTGATTAAAATAATACGCAATATCTAGCATATCTTGTTCACTTAATACGTCAGCCTGTGCATGCATAAGAATGGCTAACCCGTCATTACGTTGACGTAATTTATAGGCTTTCAATGCTGCGACAAAATACGCTTGTTTTTGGCCTTGAAGATTAGGGTAGGTATCAATGGTAGAAATGCCATCAACACCATGACACGTCATACATACCACTGATTTTTCTTTGCCTTGCAAGTACTGTGTTTCCGTATTGGATTCTGTGGCTGTAACGGCTATCGAGCAAAGGAAGGTGCAAGTTGTGAATATGAATCTAACGAATGAATGTTGTGTCATAGTCGATACTCTATTTTATCATTATGATCGTGTATTAACGGTGGCGTAATTAAATCTTGTTATTTAAAGATAGAGTAAAAGGTGCTTTTTTGAGGAGGAGATCGTGTGATTTTTCGAGCAGTATTTCTTAAAGATAGGAATAATGACGTTCTATTTTAGTTATGGTTGTTTTAATTATAAATTATAATTTCAGGCGGTCTTCTTAATAAACAGTTGTTTAGTTGTATATCAATCAAGAGAATGGAGTTTGAAATAAGTGGTGGATATTAACTATGAGCTACAATGTAAATAAGCGATGATTATGATTATTTATATATTAGATGGTTATTGGTTATATGGTTATTAGTTATATAATGCAGCTATTATTATAACGAGTTAACAAATATGAAACTATTTAATGGTATTTAGTATCATAATCTAATATTTTATAGGTGTTTATAAAAAATAAGGATGTTTACTATGAACTTCTTCTTCCGTTCAAAAAAGAAGGCTGCAAAAGTAACAACAGCATTACAAGCAAAGGAAAGGCTTGTAAGTGAAATTACCCGCCACAGAACATCACGACATTTACAATTGATGAAAGAAGAGTTAAGTGCGTTGTTAGCGCAATTCTCTCATATTAAAGAGAATAAAATTGACGTAGTTGAGAACACAAAATCCCAATTAGTTTTAAAAATCAATGCCAAACTAAGTCATTAAATTATGATAAATATTATTGTATTTAGTAATTAAAAAGCCGACATTATATCGGCTTTTTAATCGAGGTAATATGCCGCTATTATTGAGCTACTATACTCAATCTTAACGTGCAGCTTCAAACGCAAGCGCTTTTTTCTCAAACACTCGAAACAGTAATGTCAGTAAACCATTAACCGCAAGATAGAATGCTCCCGCCACAGCAAAGACCGTCAAAGTATCATAAGTTTGTGCGTTAATACGTTGTGCATAACCCATAATATCCATAATCGTAATCGTGCTGGCAAGTGATGTGCCTTTAAATACTAAGATCACTTCGTTTGAATAAGCAGGCACTGCACGACGAATAGCAAAAGGCAGTAATACCCCCAATGTTGCTTTAGTATTCATACCAAGAGCGTGACAAGCATGCCATTGACCTTGAGGTATGGCATCAAAAGCCCCTTTAAATAGCTGGGTACTATAAGCTGCCGTATTTAAAGCCAATGCCAGCATGGCACAAAACCAAGGTTGGCTTAACCAATCCCATACGAAGCTTTGACGAATAACTTCAAATTGTCCTGGGCCATAATAGACTAAAAATATTTGTACTAATAATGGCGTTCCCGTAAAGAGGGTGATGATACCGCGGCTGATCCAGTGAAGAATTGGGGTACGTAATATCAAACTTGCCGTCATTAATAACGCCAAACTACAACCGACCAATAAAGAGGCTGCGGTTAACTCAAGGCTGGTAATTAACCCTTGTACCATTAGCCAAAAATTTTGTTCATTCATGCGGTTGCTCCTTGGCTTTTATGGGTTTGAGTACTAGAGCCATCTTGCTCGCTGAATTTCTTTTCAATTATTTTAATCAGACGTTGCGTGATTAAGGTAATAATTAAATACACCGCTGCAGCCGTGGCATACCACGTAAAGCTTTCATGCGTTGCTGCTGATGCTAATTGGGCTTGCTTTAATAAATCAGTAACACCAATTAACGAAACAAGTGCGGTGTCTTTTAATAATACCAACCATTGATTAGTCAAACCGGGCAACGCATGACGCACTGTTTGCGGCAAAATAATGCTGAAAAAAGTACGTTGTTTACTTATTCCAAGTGCCGTTGCTGCTTCGCGTTGACCTTTGGGAACAGCTTTAAGTGCTCCTCGTATCGTTTGAGCGGCATAAGAAGCAAAGATAAGTGATAATGCAATGACACCAGATAAAAAGGGGCTGATCTCAATGAATTCGCCAGTGACATAAAAAATAATTTCGCCCGAACCAAAAAAGATAAAAAGTACAACTAATAGTTCAGGCAGACCACGGAGGATAGTCACGATAAATGTTGTTGGCCACGCGATAGCACGATATCGTGACATTTCGCCGCCTGCAAATAACATCGCTAAAACTAACCCTACCGCTAAACTGACAAAAGCAAGCTGGATTGTCATCCAGCTAGCCTCTAGCAGGGATTGTGAATATCCCGTTAATATCATAACTTACTTACCAAAATACTGTTCAAAGATTGCTTGGTACTGGCCATTTGCTTTAATGGCTGCCAGCGCTTTATTTAATTGTTCTACTAATGCTTGGTTGTTTTTATTTACTGCAATGCCAAAACCATTACCGAAATATTTCGCATTGGTAACCGGCTTACCGACATAAGACAGTTTGTCGCCGTTGTCTTTCTTAAACCATTCAGCCACAACAGCAGTATCACCAAATACAGAATCAATACGGCCATTTTGCATATCAATAAATGCATCTTGGTAACTGGTATAAGGTACCGCTGTTACGGCAGGCATTTGATCGGTGATATAGCTCTGGTGTGTTGAACCATTTTGTACACCGACACGCTTACCTGTTAGGGCTGCTTGATCAGCAACATGGTCTTTTAATGATACAAACGCAGCGGCATTGTCATAATAGGTATTACTAAAACTGACTTGTTGTTGACGTGCCTCGGTAATATCCATTGCTGAAATTGCAGCATCATAACGTTTGAATTTTAGCGCAGGAATTAGACTATCAAACGCTTGATTATGGAACGTACAGGTTGCTTTCATTTCTGAACACAAGGCTTTAGCAATATCAATATCAAAACCTTGAATTTGATTGTTCGCATCCATGTATTCAAATGGTGCATAAGTCGCTTCTGTTGCAAATTTAAGATCTTGTGCCATGACATGACCAGATGCTAAGCCAATTATTGCCGCTAATAACATTTTTTTCATCGCTATACTCCATGCGGATTGATCACGTAGTTTTCTATCTACGCAGTTTTAAAAAAGAGACCTATTAATGGTTAAGGTATTCTGCAAATTGGGTGGTTTTTGGTGTTGTAAAAGAGTCATGGTTACCATGTTCAATCACACGTCCGTCTTCCATATATAAAATGTGACTTGCAATTTTTTTTGCAAAATCAACTTCATGAGTAACGACAACTTGGGTTATCCCTGTGCCGCTGAGATCTTTTATGATCTTAACGATTTGACTAGTGATCTCTGGATCCAAGGCTGCGGTTGGCTCATCAAATAGCAACACGTCAGGTTTCATCATCAATGCACGCGCAATCGCGACTCGTTGTTGTTGGCCACCAGAAAGTTGTAACGGCCATGCATTTGCTTTATCTGCAAGGTGTAATTGCGTCAAAATATCCAATGCTTGTTGTTTAGCAATCGCTTTATCGAGACCTAATACTTTGGTTGGTGCTTCGATTAAATTTTCAATCACTGTTTTATGGGGCCAGAGATTGTACTGTTGAAAAACCATTCCCACTTTTTTTCTCAACGCTAAGCCTTTTTGTTCTGAAATAGGCTTTGAAAAATCAAATATATTATTAGCTATCGTTAAATTGCCATCTGTTGCGTTCTCTAGCAGGTTTAATACACGCAATAATGAGCTCTTTCCTGCGCCGCTTGGGCCTAATAAAACGAGGGTTTCGCCAGTGTTACAAGTAAAGCTGACATCATGCAGTACTTGGTTTTGACCGTAAAATTTATTGATATTACTTACTTGAATACTCATGCTCTAATACTGCATTAATCATCACTTAATTTATATACTACTCATCACGATATCTTATGCAAGGAAAATGTATAAAAAAATAATATGTTGCGTATTTGTTTAATTACTAATGATTTAACCTGCTAAATTACTTAGTTACAATGTTTATTTTTAACAATTAATAAACCTTATCTAAATGTTAGAGTTTGAGTGCATAATAGTGATTAGAAAGAGATGTTTCATTGTTTTAATGGAATGATTAATTAGTCATTGTTGTGTGAGTCATTATGTAAGTGGATTTATAGTTGGATAGGGGCGATATTATTGTTTTTATTTATGCTTAAATAGCACATATTGATAGGAAGATAGGAAGATAGGAAGATAGGAAGATAGGAAGATAGGAAGATAGGAAGATAGGAAGTGTAGTGGTCAACAAATACTGGCCACAGTTTTAGAGGTTAACCAATATAATCGTTCAGATTCATTAGGGGTTAATCCGCCATTATATTGGTGAGGCCTTAGTTGGCTGTAATAGCCAATAATATATC
>NZ_PYLV01000024.1:0-71032 GCF_003025475.1 Photobacterium sp. NCIMB 13483 | reverse complement strand
CATGTATCTGTTCAAGTGCTTGTCTTAAAAACATAAAAAAATCCAAGTGCATTAAATACACTTGGATTTTTACACATCTACAGGATCGTTCAACTGATCATTTTGGGCTTAACTGATCAGCATTACGGCTAATAATGCCGGCTTTTTTTTATTGTTATTTTTAATCCTGTCATCGCCACACCGTATACGAGTTTACATTTCAACTTTATTTGTGCTTTTTTTGCAATCACGCAGCGTAAAAATTGACCACTATCACAACAAATAAAATTTAACATTTTAGCAAAATAAAACCCCTCGCGATCTCGACATTTTTACCTAAAATTAACAAAATGATGGTCGGTTTTTTGATGACCGTCCCTGATTTAGCGGTTTAGGGTTGTTAGCATGATTGACAGTTAAACAACATCTTACCCTAGGAGCACCAATGATCACTACTTGTGTCGATAATAAGGTTGCAAACAACATGGATTTATCCCAATACGGTATTACCAATGTTACAGATGTTATTCGTAACCCATCATACGAAGTTCTTTTCAATGAAGAAACCAAACCAGAACTTGAAGGTTACGAGCGCGGTATAGTTACTGAGCTGGGTGCTGTATCTGTTGATACAGGCATTTTTACAGGTCGTTCACCACAAGATAAATTTATTGTGCGTGATAACACTACCAAAGATACATTGTGGTGGTCAGATCAAGGTAAGAATGACAACAAAGCCCTTACTCAAACCGCGTGGCTAGATCTTAAAGAATTAGTCACCAACCAACTATCGAACAAGCGCCTTTTTGTTGTTGATGGTTATTGTGGTGCTAACCCTGATACTCGCCTTTGTATTCGCGTGATCACGGAAGTCGCATGGCAGGCACACTTTGTGAAAAACATGTTCATTCGTCCAACAGACGCTGAACTTGAAAATTTTGAACCTGATTTTGTGATCATGAATGGCTCAAAATGCACCAACCCTAAGTGGAAAGAACACGGCATGAACTCTGAAAACTTCACCGTTTTCAACCTTAGCGAAAAAATGCAGTTAATTGGTGGTACATGGTACGGCGGTGAGATGAAGAAAGGTATGTTCGCGATGATGAACTACTTTTTACCACTGCAAGGTATTGCATCGATGCACTGTTCAGCCAACATGAGCCAAGAAGGCGATGTGGCAGTATTCTTTGGTCTTTCAGGCACAGGTAAAACAACCCTATCAACCGATCCTAAACGCGCATTAATTGGTGATGATGAACATGGCTGGGATGATCACGGCGTATTTAACTTTGAAGGTGGTTGCTACGCAAAAACTATCAACCTATCAAAAGAAGCAGAACCTGATATCTACAATGCCATTCGTCGTGATGCCTTGTTAGAGAACGTTACTGTTCGTGGTAATGGTTCAATTGATTTTGACGATAACTCAAAAACTGAAAACACTCGTGTTTCGTACCCAATTTACCATATCGAAAATATCGTTAAGCCAGTATCAAAAGGCGGTCATGCCAATAAAGTGATCTTCTTATCAGCTGATGCTTTTGGTGTATTACCGCCAGTATCTAAATTGACACCAGAGCAAACAAAATACCACTTCCTTTCAGGTTTTACCGCTAAGTTAGCGGGTACTGAGCGTGGTATTACTGAACCAACACCAACGTTCTCTGCATGTTTTGGTAATGCATTCCTAACCCTACACCCAACTCAATATGCAGAAGTATTAGTTAAGCGTATGGAAGCTGCAGGCGCTGAAGCTTACTTAGTAAACACAGGTTGGAACGGCACAGGTAAACGTATTTCAATTCAAGATACACGTGCAATCATTGATGCAATCCTTGATGGCTCAATTGATGAAGCAAATACTAAGCAAATTCCAATCTTTAATCTAACGGTGCCAACATCATTACCAGGTGTTGATCCAACGATTCTTGATCCACGTGATACTTACACTGATCCACTGCAGTGGCAAAGCAAAGCTGAAGATTTAGCTAATCGCTTTATTACTAACTTTGATAAGTACACTGATACTCAAGAAGGCCAACAATTAGTCACAGCAGGCCCACAACTCGGTTAATTTCACTCCTCATTGGATTATCCGTTAACAGCCTCTTTTATTAGGGGCTGTTTTTTTATCACCATATTTCACATTAATGCCTCCGTCAAAGCACTTGCTAAAAAATGGTTTTTCGCCCACCCTCAACAAGCCTTTATATTGATTTGATGCCTTCCGCTTACAAGGAAAAATTATGCGACTGTTGAGCAAAGTAGTGCTTATTTTTATATTAATTGTCGTTGTGAGTTTGACCACTTTGATTGGGTTATTACATACACGTTATAATCAACCATTATTAAATTTTGCCCTCACACACCTATCACCTTACCAAGTGTTCGCTAAAAAGATTGATTACGATATTCGAACGCCTTATCAAATCACATTAGAACGAGCAGAAATCACCCAGCACCAACAGGTATTGCTTAACGCTGATAGCATTACATTATGGTTATCCAAATCCAGCCTTACTGACCATAAACCAGTCTTTGACGGTGTTCAGATTAATAATATTACCGCAGTTAACATGCCACTATTCAGTCAATCGTCACCCGTAACGGTTAAGCGCTTAATACTCAATAACACCAATATAAACACCCCTGAATTTAAGATTAAACACGGGGTAATTGAAATGGATAATTGGCAAACACCTCAACCAAATACACCGTGGTGGCAGAGCTTTAACGGCAGCTTTAAAATGAGCGCCACCAGCATCCAGTTGCACCAATTACAATTACAACAACTGCTACTCAATGCTGACAAACACGATCAACAATGGCAATTTAATGGTATTTCAGGTCTGTGGCACCAAGCGACGGTCACCGCCCAAGCTCAGCTAGATAATCACAGTCACAATTTAACGGTAGACCAACTCACTATCAGTCGCTTTCACCTACAAGACCAACAATTATTTGATACTTGGCGACAGCAACTTAGCCACCCCATCACAGGCTTAAAAACCATTACATTTAACCGTATCGATATAGTCAACAGTAGTATTGAGTTACCACAGTGGGGAGCCGATGATATTAATTTATCGTTGAAAAATTGGCAGTGGCCACTCACTTACTGGCAGCAAAAAGACAGTCGCTTATCGTTTAGTGCCGGCCATGCCCAATGGCAACAACTTAATTTTGAGCAACCATTAGCTGAATTACAATTTATGCCTCAGCAAATAATCAGCCACGGTATGTCAGCTCATATTATGCAAGGTTTTGTTCGTGTTGATGGCTGGATCGATCCACAGCAACTATTTATTAAGGATCTAAAAGCCAGTGGTATTAAATGGTTTGTAGGGAAGAATTGGCACCAGAAATGGCAACAATGGCAGCAGCAATACACCGATGTGATAGCAAAAAAAATCAACATTAATAATAGTCAAATCACCTCATCAACCTCTCATATTCCGTTTCAATTAGCGGGCATTGATATTGATGCACAAGACACGGTACTGAAACAAAATAATCAGTGGGGATTATGGCAA
Organism: Photobacterium sp. NCIMB 13483; assembly: GCF_003025475.1. Lineage (NCBI taxonomy): Bacteria > Pseudomonadati > Pseudomonadota > Gammaproteobacteria > Vibrionales > Vibrionaceae > Photobacterium > Photobacterium sp. NCIMB 13483. The sequence continues at coordinate 67,517 of NZ_PYLV01000024.1, read as the reverse complement.
GGTTCTATTGAGGCTAACTTAGGCTTTGGCAGTATCAATCAAATTGTGATGAACCAAGCCATCGCGACCATGCACAGCAATGCAGGCCAATGGCAATTAGATAAATTGGTATTACCATTTAAACACGGCATGTTAAAAGCGCGCGCGCGAATGTCACTTGAAACACCGCACAGACCATGGCAATTAACCATGATGGGCGACACCATACCCGCCCAAATATTATACCGTTGGTTAGCATTACCGCTTCCACTAACAGGGGCAATCGACACCCAAATAAAACTCAACGGTCACGCCAGTAGTTGGCGTGATTTTAATACGCATTTAACAGGTAGTGCTAATATTGCCTTGCGTCAATTGGCATTAGATAACATCACCCCTCAACAATTATTAACCCAATGGCAGCAATCGAATATTACCGTCGAGAGTCAATCAGCAACAACGCCTACTGTCGCATCACCGCTACAACTCACAACGCCGCCACTGACAATAACGGCACAAGATGGCACCATCCAATTATCGCCATTAACCATTACTGGTGATAATTTTGGATTAAACATGGCGGGGCAATGGAATCTTGTCAATTCCCAACAGCAGCGACTTCAACTGACATTAACCACGGGCTGTCAGCAACTGATCCGTTCATGGCATCAAGGCGTATCAAGTTCAACGGTTGATTCATTGTGTACAGGTAACACTAAATACGTTCCTGTAAAAGTGGATGAAACCGTTTTGCCACATTGAACATTAACATCAACCGTGATCCGTCCTTTGCGCTGTTGAGTGATACGATCAAAATCACCACGTAAATGCTCAAGGGTGGTGACCGCGATTGGACGCTCAGTGACTGGGGCAGAGTAACGAATGTGGCTATCAACTAAAATAATATTACCTTGTAAGCCTCGTTCTTTAAGCAACAACCAAATAAAGCCCCAGCCCGCTAAGGTTGCCATGGTAAAAATACTGCCAGCAAACATAAATTCATTGGGATTAATATTGGCATTGAACAACGCGCTAACTTCAAATCGATAACCGGTGTATTGGTTAATTTTAATCCCCATTTTGTCACTAATCGGTATCTGGCTTTGCCATAATGATTGTAGTTCCTGACACCATTGAGGCTGACGAGCAACATCTGTCAACGGTGACAGTGGTTTCACCATTTGCTGATGCCGCATTGGACCACTCTCATCATTTAACTCACCACGACTCTCAAAACCATTTTTAATATAAAAGGGAATAGCCGCTTCACGGGCATTACACACTAACCGTTTAGCGCCGTCATAACGTGCTAGCGATTCCAGTGCCATTAACACCATTCCACCTAGCCCGTGGTGTTGTACCGCCGTATCAACTGCCATATAACGCACTTGCCCTTCATTATCTGGCGTAATATACAAACGTCCAATTGCCACCACGTTGTCATCATTATCAACTAACATTCGATGTGCACTGACATCATCATAAGCATCACGCTCTGATCCCAACGGCATTTGCCATGGTTGACGTAGCATTTGCCAACGAAAATGATAATAACGTGCAAACTGTTGTTCGGTTTGCGGAGTGACTAATCGAAACATGCATTCCCTCTCTTCTCAATTGTCTACAGCCATTAAAAGCGTAAATTCACAACCCTAGGTTTAAACCTGCAACCAAAACGTTACCGGTCCATCATTAACTAATGCCACCTTCATATCGGCGCCAAACACGCCCGTTTCAGTTACAATTGGCTGTGCCTTACATTGTTCGACAAAATATTGGTACAAGCGTTCAGCTTCAATCGGCGCAGCTCCTGTCGAAAATCCAGGACGCATACCTTTTTTAGTCTCTGCCGCCAACGTAAATTGTGATACCACCAGCACGCTACCTTGCGCCTGCTGAACATTAAGATTCATTTTATCGTCAGCATCACTGAAGATACGATAACCCAACACTTTGTCCCGCAGTTTTTGGGCTTTGGTTTCATCATCACCTTTTTCAACCCCTAATAGCACCAACAAACCAGAGCCAATAGCACCCGTTACTGTGCCATCAACAGTCACTGAGGCTTCACTTACCCGTTGAATTAACGCAATCATTGTTGTTCCTTAATCTTCATTATAATCATGGTCACGGCTGGTCACTGCAGTCGTTGGCGGTAATTGTGATTGAGATTGAGTAACATCCCAAAAACCACGTTCACCTAAACTTGCGGTGATCTCTGCTCCCAATAATACGATACACCAACACAAATACACCCATACAAACAAAATAGGGATCACCGACAATGCGCCATAAATCATTTGGTAGGAATGAAAATGTGCTAAATAAATCACAAACCCTTTTTTACTCAACTCAAACAAGACACTACTACATAACGCCCCTAGCAACGCATGTTTAAATAGCACCTTACAATTAGGCACTAGCGCATAGAGCAATAAAAAAGCCAAACCAGACATCATTGACGGTAGCCATTGCAATGACTGCTGCACCACACCATGCAATGCTTGATGTTCAAACAAGACCAACGAGCCAACATAGGAACTCAATGCAATACTTGAGCCCAAAAGAATCGGGCCTAAAGTGAGGATCATCCAATAAACCGCCAATGATATAATCCAACGCCGTTTTTTCTTCACCCGCCAAATATAATTTAACGACTTATCAATTGAAGAAATCAACATCATTGCAACCACAAATAAGGCCCCGATACCAACCACGGTCATTTTGCCGGCATTAACAATAAATTCATTAAGATAAGTGGTCACAACCGCACTGGCGGCTGGTACAAAATGTGTAATAACAAACTGCTGTATTTGATTACCAACACCAGCAAAAGCGGGCACCACCGACAATGCCGAAATTATCACGGTTAATAACGGTACTAATGACAGTAAGCTCACATAAGCCATTGATCCTGCAATTACAGTTAAACGGTCATGATTTACACGCTGGATTAAATAGCTGAAATATTCCATTATTCGCGGCAATCGCTGCCACAATGCAAATTTCACAGGTTGTTTTTTGTCAGCCATAATAGAGAATTCTACCTATACGTTATCAAATACAGCCATGTTATCGTGACACGCTGTAACTGTAGTTTATCTATTGGAATCGTTGCGTTAGCACTCAGTGGTAATGTGATTTTTGTTATTTTTCATCTTTCACCAAGGAGCAAAACATGCCCTATTTTATTGCACTTTTTCTAAGTGTTAGCCTACTTTCAGGCTGTCAAACAGCTTACTACTCAGCCATGGAAAAAGTCGGGGTTTATAAACGCGATATCATGGTTGATCGGGTTGAAGATGCCAATCAAGCGCAACAGAACGCTCAAAAACAATTTACCAGCGCCCTTGATGGCCTAAAAGCACTCAATCAATTTGATGGTGGCGATCTTGAATCGGCTTATCAAGATATTGATAGCCAATATCAAAGCAGTGAAGCCGCGGTTAAAAATGTTAATGATCGTATTGCCGCCATTGAAGATGTCGCCAACGCTATGTTTGAAGAATGGCAGCAAGAACTGTCATTGTATAAAAGTGCCAACCTTAAACGTGATAGCCAACGTAAATTACAAACGACAAAAGTATCTTACAATAAAATGCTATCTGCGATGAAACGCGCTGAGAAGAAAATGGAGCCTGTTTTAGACACTTTACGTGATAACACCCTATATCTTAAGCATAACCTCAATGCGGCAGCAATAGGCTCACTTCAAGGGCAGTTTAATGCATTACAAACCGAAATCTCTGGTGCTATTCGTGATATGAACAGTGCCATTGCAGAATCAAATCGTTTTATTGGTCACTTGAAAAAGTAATCAGCACAATTGCGATACTATAACCATAAAAAAGAGCTAATCATGTTAGCTCTTTTTTTGTTTAAATATTTTTTGTCCCAAGAATATTTTCATACTCCAGATACAACAATCCCCCGCTTGTCGCCAAGCGAGGGATTGTATTAGTAATCGTTCAGATTAGCGGTAATTACTTACCACGACCTGCGCGCTTACGATCGTTTTCAGTAAGAAGTTTCTTACGGATACGAATGCTTTCTGGTGTTACTTCTACTAGCTCGTCATCATCGATGAATTCTAGAGCTTGCTCAAGAGTGTACTTGATAGCAGGAGAAAGCGTTTGTGCTTCATCTGTACCAGATGCACGAACGTTTGTTAGCTGCTTACCACGTAGACAGTTGATAGTTAGATCGTTTGCACGGTTATGAATACCGATGATCTGACCTTCATATACTTCGTCACCGTGCTCAGAGAACAGACGGCCACGCTCTTGTAGGTTGAATAGCGAGTAAGTTACCGCTTTACCAGTACCGTTAGAGATCAATACGCCGTTAGCACGTTGACCGATAGTACCGCCCTTGTGAGGACCGTAGTGATCAAACGTATGGTAGATAAGACCAGAACCAGAAGTCATTGTTAGGAATTCTGTTTGGAAACCGATAAGACCACGAGAAGGCATCATGAAGTCCATGCGAACACGGCCTTTACCATCTGGTGCCATATCTTTTAGTTCACCCTTACGGATACCGATTTTCTCCATTACACTACCTTGATGCTCTTCAACCACATCGATAGTTACAACTTCAAACGGTTCCATTAGCTTACCATCTTCTTCTTTGATGATAACTTCTGGGCGAGATACTGCTAGCTCGTAACCTTCACGACGCATGTTTTCAATCAGGATAGATAGGTGAAGTTCACCACGGCCTGAAACACGGAAACGGTCTGGGCTATCAGTCTCTTCAACGCGCAATGCTACGTTGTGTACTAATTCTTTTTGTAGACGCTCAAGGATGTTACGTGAAGTAACAAACTTACCTTCTTTACCAGCAAACGGAGAAGTGTTTACTTGGAAAGTCATGGTTACAGTTGGTTCATCAACAGACAATGCTGGTAATGCTTCAACAGTGTTTACGTCACAGATAGTGTCAGAAATCTTAAGCTCGCCAAGACCAGTGATTGCAATGATGTCACCCGCTTTCGCTTCAGTAACTTCATGACGCTCAAGACCTAGGTAACCAAGAACTGTACCTACTTTACCGTTACGCTTAGCACCGTCAGCACCAATGATAGTTACTTGTTGGTTTGCAGCAACAGTACCACGAGCAATACGAGCAACACCGATAACACCAACGTAAGAGCTGTAATCTAGTTGAGAGATTTGCATCTGTAGTGGACCGTCAACGTCAACACAAGGAGCTGCAACGTTATCAACGATAGCTTGGAACAATGGTTCCATATCTTCGCCAGTTACGCCTTCTTCCATAGTTGCCCAACCGTTTAGCGCAGAAGCGTAAACTGTTGTGAAGTCTAGTTGCTCGTCAGTTGCGCCTAGGTTGTCAAATAGGTCAAAGATTTGATCCATAACCCACTCAGGACGTGCACCAGGACGGTCAATCTTGTTGATTACAACGATTGGCTTAAGACCGTATGCAAACGCTTTTTGCGTTACGAAACGTGTTTGAGGCATTGGGCCATCAACCGCGTCAACGATCAGTAATACAGAGTCAACCATAGACATGATACGCTCAACTTCACCACCGAAGTCTGCGTGTCCAGGGGTGTCTACGATATTGATGCGGTAGTCATTCCAATTAATTGCTGTGTTCTTAGCAAGAATGGTAATGCCACGCTCTTTTTCGATATCGTTAGAATCCATCACACGTTCTTCGGCTTCGCCGCGACCCTCTAACGTGCCAGATTGCTGTAGAAGTTTATCAACCAGGGTAGTTTTACCGTGGTCAACGTGAGCAATAATTGCGATATTTCTTAAGTTATCGATCAGTTGATTAGACATTAGTTTCACATTCACTCAGAACATGCAGCGTCTTAATAGAGGCTACTTGATTAAAAAAACGGCTCATAATTTAACAGATTTTACTCCAAAACCCACGAAATATGTGATTTATATCACCAGCTTTTTTCGCAACTTCCTCTAGAGCCGCATTTTTACTCACTTTTTTGGCTATTTTTATTTTTCTTAACCCTCATATTGATACGATAAATTAGTCTAAAACCAATCAAAAATGCGATCTTGATCACTTTTTAGTTACAGCTTAATGACGATTATTTAGCAATAAAAATACCTAATTATCTCTGGGTTGATTGACAATATTTGCCCTCATCACCATAGTAGTGGAACTATTAAATGGCGAAGTATATTGGTCAATATTGTATCACTTTCAATATGCACCATTGTTGCACCAAACCGGTGCAAACGCTCACCATAATAGTGCAAACCAGGAGAGGAAAAAGTCACCTAATTGCCTTAAACACGCATTATTAGGGGCTTTTAAAAGTTGGCATGGTTTTCGCTTTAATACTTTTAGATTTGCTCATCACAGTATGAGCACAAAGTTTGCGGCCATCGCCCTAAATAACACCGGAGGTTACTCAAGATGTCAGTTGAAAACGTATTAGCACTGATCCAGGAAAATGAAGTTAAGTTTATTGACCTACGTTTTACCGATACCAAAGGTAAAGAACAGCACATTTCTATTCCATCTCATCAAATCGATGCTGATTTTTTTGAAGAAGGTAAAATGTTTGATGGCTCTTCTGTAGCTGGCTGGAAAGGCATTAATGAATCAGACATGGTAATGATGCCTGATGCAGCAAGTGCGGTACTTGACCCATTTACTGAAGACGCAACCCTAAATATTCGTTGTGATATTCTTGAGCCAGCAACAATGCAAGGCTACGATCGTGACCCTCGCTCAATCGCTAAACGTGCAGAAGAATTCATGCGTTCAGCAGGTTTTGCTGACAATGTTTTAGTCGGACCTGAACCAGAATTCTTCCTCTTTGATGACGTTCGATTTAATACTGATATGTCAGGCTCATTCTTTAAGATTGACGACATTGAAGCAGCATGGAACAGCGGCACTAAAATTGAAGGCGGTAACAAAGGTCACCGTCCAGGCGTTAAAGGCGGTTATTTCCCAGTAGCTCCTGTTGATTCATCACAAGACATTCGCTCTGCAATGTGTTTGATCATGGAAGAAATGGGATTGGTTGTTGAAGCTCACCACCATGAAGTCGCGACCGCAGGTCAAAACGAGATCGCAACCCGTTTCAATACCTTAACCAATAAAGCTGATGAAATTCAGATTTATAAGTATGTTGTTCATAACGTGGCACACGCGTTTGGTAAAACAGCAACCTTTATGCCTAAACCACTGGTTGGTGATAATGGCTCAGGTATGCACGTTCACATGTCACTGGCTAAAGATGGTGTTAACCTATTTGCAGGTGATAAGTACGGCGGCCTATCTGAAATGGCATTGTTCTACATCGGCGGTATCATTAAGCACGCACGTGCAATCAACGCCTTTGCTAACCCTGCTACGAACTCATACAAGCGTCTAGTCCCTGGCTACGAAGCACCTGTTATGTTGGCTTACTCTGCACGTAACCGTTCTGCATCAATCCGTATTCCAGTCGTACCAAGTCCAAAAGCACGTCGTATCGAAGTACGCTTTGGTGATCCAGCAGCGAACCCATACCTAGCCTTTGCAGCAATGCTAATGGCTGGCCTTGATGGTATCGCTAACAAGATCCACCCAGGCGAAGCAATGGATAAAGACCTTTACGACTTACCAGCAGAAGAAGCGGCAGAGATTCCAAAAGTAGCTGAGTCACTACAAGGTGCACTACAAGCGCTTGACGAAGACCGTGAATTCTTAACCTCTGGTGGCGTATTCTCTAACGACTTTATTGATTCTTACATCGCCCTAAAAGAGCAAGATGTAGAGAAAATCAATATGGCAGTACACCCATTAGAATTTGAACTTTACTACTCTGTTTAAGTAATACATTTAAACTGAACAGTGAAGATTTAGGCCTGCCTCACACGCAGGCCTTTTTGATCTTGCTCCCATAACAAAAGCGGCAACAATAAAGGACTTATTGACCATCAAGGTCTTGCTGGAGAGTTAACGGATGAAACTCATTAATCTGGTATCTATGCTGTTATTTACAACAGCTGCGAGTACCGCCGTAGCAACAACAATTTATTCTTGGACTGATGATAATGGTGTAGTCCATTTTAGTGATACTCCCGGAACTCCCCAAGCCAGTACAGTTGAACTTTCCGTCACTGAAGTACAACCCAGCATGCAATCAACGTCAATCAACATGACTCAAGCAGACAATGTCGAACTAATATCAATTGCTACCGATATTGAACCTCCACTTCCTGCCGCTACCATTAGCCTGCTAGCCCCAGTACATCAGCAAACCATTCGCAGTAATGACGGTGATATTAAAGTGCGAGCAGTCAGTAACCGTAAGCTTAATAAACACTTGCAAGCACAGCTAGTGATAGATGGTAAAGCGTATGCCGGGTCTCAAACCGACTTAACTTGGCTATTGACCAATATCGATCGAGGCAGTCATCAAATTCAAATCCAATTACTTAAAAATGGCAAGATCCTTGCTTCATCTGAAAGTATTACGGTTTATTTACATCGCGTATCACAGGCACGTCCTAAAAATAGTCCAATTCAACCTCGTTAACGCCTATTTACAATAAATCCTGCCTGTTCGCTGTTAAACCGAGTACACTGACATGCACCATTTTGGTGCATCAGCTAACGGCGACGGGTGTGCATCTGCACCAACGATCTTTTGCTTAGCTATCGATAAGGATAATGATTGTGAATACCAGCTTTACACCCATAATTCTCGACAATTTAGTCACCGCCATTGTGCTACTTGATGAAGCGTTAGTGATTCGTTACGTCAATCCTGCAGCTGAACAATTATTATCGTCCAGTAAGCGGCGCTTAATCGATTCACCATTAGCTAAATTATTGCAATACAGCTCACTCGATCTTGAGCAAGTCAAAGCAACCCTTCACAGCGGTCAAGGACTCGCAGATAGCGATGTTACGTTTGTGATAGATGGTCAACGGCACTTATTGGGAGCAAATGCCAGTCCCATCTCATGGCAAAAACAGCTGCTGATTCTCTTAGAATTAAAACCGATTGATCAACAACGTCGTATTAGCCAAGAGTTAAATCAACATGCGCAACAACAAGCGGCTAAAGAATTAGTGCGAGGCTTGGCCCATGAAATAAAAAATCCGCTCGGGGGTTTACGTGGGGCTGCACAATTACTTGAAAAAACCTTACCCGATAAAAGCTATCACGAATATACCCAAATGATCATTGAGCAAGCGGATCGGTTACGCAATTTAGTCGATCGCTTGTTAGGCCCGCAACGACCGGGAATTCGCAAAACCGACAATATTCATTTAGTGCTAGAAAAAGTGCGTCAACTCGTCAATCTCGAAACTGATGACACGATCAATATTGAACGTGATTACGACCCAAGTTTACCCGACATCAATATGGATGCTGAACAACTGGAACAAGCATTATTAAATATTGTTAGTAACGCAGCATTAGCGTTGAAAGGTCAAAGGGGCGGTACCATTAAATTAAAAACCCGCACTGCGCATCAAAGTTTAATTCAAGGGGTACGCCACCGTGTTACCGCCACCATTGAAATCATCGACAATGGCCCAGGTATTCCCGCCGATATTCAAGACACCTTATTTTATCCCATGGTGACTGGCCGCGAAGGTGGAACGGGGTTAGGTCTATCCATCGCTCGAAATTTGATCGATCAGCATCAAGGAAAAATTGAAGTCTTTAGCTGGCCGGGGCATACAAATTTCACTATTCATTTACCGATTAAGTCATAACACTGACAACCATAGGAATTTTATTATGAGCAAAGGATTAATCTGGGTTGTTGATGATGACAGCTCCATTCGTTGGGTATTAGAACGCACCCTCATCAATGCCGGTATGAAATGCGAAACGTTTGCTGATGCTGATAGCGTATTGGCCGCATTAGAGCGCAGTGTACCCGACGTATTAGTGTCTGATATTAAAATGCCTGGCACTGATGGATTTACATTACTAAAACAACTTCAGCAAGATTACGTCACTCTCCCAGTGATTATTATGACGGCACATTCTGATCTTGATGCCGCAGTTAATGCTTATCAACGCGGTGCGTTTGAGTACCTGCCCAAACCATTTGATATTGATGAAGCCGTCACCTTAGTTGAGCGCGCCCTCAGCCATAGCCAAGAGCAAAAACGTCAGCAACAACCAACGATAGAACCAAAACAGGTTCCCGAAATCATTGGTGAAGCACCAGCGATGCAAGAGGTGTTTCGTGCGATAGGACGCTTATCTCGCTCATCCATTTCAGTGCTCATTAATGGCGAATCTGGCACAGGTAAAGAATTAGTTGCCCATGCATTGCATCGTCACAGCCCACGCAGTAATAACGCATTTATTGCGCTCAATATGGCTGCGATACCTAAAGACTTAATCGAATCAGAACTGTTTGGTCACGAAAAAGGGGCTTTTACCGGCGCCAATAGTGTTCGCCAAGGTCGGTTTGAACAAGCCAATGACGGCACTTTGTTTCTCGATGAAATTGGTGATATGCCATTGGACATTCAAACACGATTACTCCGTGTATTAGCTGATGGGCAATTTTATCGCGTTGGTGGACATGCACCAGTTAAGGTCAATGTACGTATTATTGCGGCCACACACCAACATCTAGAACAACTGGTTGCCGCTGGTGATTTTCGTGAAGACCTCTTTCACCGTCTAAATGTGATTCGAGTTCATTTGCCATCACTCAAAGATCGTCGCCAAGATATTCCTCAACTGGCACACCACTTTTTACAACGTGCCGCTGATGAACTCAGCGTCGAAGTAAAATCACTGCACCCACAAACCGCAGAAAAGCTAACCCAACTACCGTGGCCGGGTAATGTGCGTCAATTAGAAAATATCTGTCGTTGGCTCACTGTCATGGCCAGTGGTAATGAAATATTGCCATCAGATTTACCGCTAGAAATCACCGAGACAACAGTTACCACCAGTGCCGATACAGAACCTCAACACTGGCATCAAGGCTTAGAACGATGGGCGCAACATGCTTTGCAGCAAGGCGAAACTGACTTATTAGCAGAAGCACTGCCACAGTTTGAAAAAATTCTGCTGGAAACAGCTTTACAGCACACTCATGGTCATAAACAAGAAGCGGCAAAATTACTCGGTTGGGGCCGAAATACCCTCACCCGCAAACTGAAAGAATTACACATTCATGATTAAAATTTATGATAACAGTACGATCTGACGGTGGTATCAATTTGCACCAATGCACATTTATCTGCAACAGTGGTGAATGTCATTTAGTGATTGCGTATACTTAGGTCACCATTATCTTTGGAAAGTATAATAATCATGATAAACAAAGATCTTCCACTAACGGATATTCACCGCCACCTTGATGGCAATATTCGTCCCCAAACTATCTTAGAACTTGGTCAGCAATTTAATATTGCCCTGCCAGCAACAGAAATTGAAGCCTTGCGCCCACACGTGCAAATTGTTGAAGCGGAACCAAGTTTAGTTGCCTTCTTAAGTAAATTAGATTGGGGTGTAGCGGTATTAGGTGATTTAGAGGCATGTCGTCGTGTTGCTTACGAGAACGTTGAAGACGCACTTAATGCTCAAATTGATTACGCTGAATTACGTTTCTCACCGTACTATATGGCGATGAAACACAACCTGCCGATTGCTGGTGTTGTAGCAGCTGTTGCGGATGGTGTTGCCGCAGGTTGCCGTGACTTTGGTATTAAAGCGAACCTGATTGGTATCATGAGCCGTACTTTTGGTACTCAAGCTTGCCAACAAGAACTTGATGCTCTGCTTAGCCACAAAGACCAATTAGTTGCGATTGACCTTGCAGGTGATGAACTTGGCCAACCCGGCACTCAGTTTATCTCGCACTTTAAACAAGTACGTGATGCAGGATTACAAATCACGGTGCATGCGGGTGAAGCAGCTGGGCCTGAAAGTATGTGGCAAGCAATCAATGAGCTTGGCGCTGTCCGTATTGGTCACGGTGTCAAAGCGGTTAACGATCCTAAATTAATGGATTACCTTGCTGAACATCGCATTGGTATTGAATCTTGCATTACTTCTAATATTCAAACCAGTACTGTAGCAGACATTACTCAACACCCTGTTAAAGCTTTCCTTGAGCACGGCATTTTAGCTTGCTTAAATACCGATGATCCTGCGGTTGAAGGCATTGAATTACCATATGAATATGAAGTTGCTGCGCCAAAAGTTGGCTTAAGCGGCGCTCAAATTCGTCAAGCGCAAATCAATGGACTAGAACTAGCATTCTTATCTGCGACAGAAAAGCAGGCGCTACGTGATATTGCCAGTAAACGTGGCTAATCATAACAAGTGATAATAATACTGCGCTAACGACCAATGATACACATAACAAAACGCCTCGGTTTCACGTGAAACCGAGGCGTTTTTTATAGCACATGAGTAAGGCTTAAATCACACGTGAGAATTGCTGTTGACGAGCGCGAACACGTAAATATTTATCAAAACACATACAAATGTTACGAATCAATAAACGGCCTTTTAACTCAACATAAATAATATTGTCACCCACAGTCACTAATTCATCATTAATGAATGTCTGCAATAATTGTAAGTCTTCGCTAAAGTAGCTATCAAAATCAATATTGAATTCAGTTTCAATCGCTCGTTTATCTAACTGGAAATTACAAATGAGTGCTTTGATGACTTCACGACGTAACAAGTCATCCGCGTCTAAGGTTACCCCTTTCCACAATGCCGTTTGCTGCTCTGCCATTTGACTATAATACAACTTCAACTCTTTTTGGTTCTGCGCATAACAATCACCAATCATTGAAATAGCAGAAACCCCCATACCCAACAAGTCACAATCACCTTGAGTGGTGTAGCCTTGGAAGTTACGGTGCAAAATACCATCACGCTGCGCAACAGCTAACTCATCATTTGGTAGTGCAAAGTGATCCATGCCAATGAACTGATACCCGGCCCCCGTTAACGTTGCAATCGTATCTTGTAAAATCGCTAATTTTTCTGTCGCTGACGGTAACTGATCTTCATGAATTTTACGTTGGGCTGCAAACAAAGTCGGCATATGGGCATAGTTAAACACCGATAATCGCCCAGGCTTCATGGTTAATACTTGCTGCAATGTCTCAGCAAATAATGCTTGAGTTTGTAATGGTAAGCCATAAATTAAATCGAGGTTAGTTGAGCGATAACCTAATTCACGTGCACGCTCTACCATCGCAAAAATAAAATCTTCATCCTGCTCACGGTTAACTAACTTCTGTACATCTTTGTTAAAATCTTGCACTCCGATACTTAAACGGTTGAAGCCTTCACTGCGAAGGTGATCAAGAATACTCAATTCAATTTCACGAGGGTCAACTTCAATACTGATTTCAGCATCAGCATCAAAATTAAATGCACTGCGTAGTGCTGTCATTAACCGAGTAATTTGAGTTGCTGTTAAAAATGTGGGCGTACCACCACCAAAATGTAACTGGCTAACATGACGATCGCCAAGCAAAGTCGCACGTTGCTTAATTTCTTGCTCAAGCACATCTAAATATTGATCGGCTTTGTGCTGATGGCGAGTAATGATTTTATTACAGCCACAGTAATAACAAAGCTTATGACAAAAGGGAATATGGATATAAAGCGATAGTTTACGATCAGGATATTGCTGACATGCCATCTCAAATTCAGTAGAAGTAAATGCTTGATTAAATTCTAGTGCGGTCGGGTAAGAAGTATAACGCGGGCCTGAATAATTATATTTTTCAATCAGGGCCTGATCCCAAATAATCTGCTCATTTGACATGACATTGTTCCAATGTGTGAATGTAGAATAACTAGAGTGTGTCACCATTTGGTGAAAAGTAAAACCCATCCCTTCCCTGCTGCTCAATTTACACTCTGAACAAAAACAAACACCGCCAATAAATGGCGGTGTTAATAATAACGATGACGAGTTAAACCTTAGTTGACAGGATGGCATCCAATTCAAGTTTAATCTCAGCTTGTAGACGGGACTCCGCTTTCATGCGTTCAAGATCGAGTCGCATTCGGCTTTGTTTTTCTATTAGCTGGCGCGCATCGCCTCGCGGCATATCTTTAACCACTTGGTACAAGTCGGTTAAGGCCGGATACGTTGCGGCAAAATCAACTTGTTTATCTGCTTGCAACACTTCCATTAATTTATATAACCGAATCGCGGCTTCAGACATATCACATTGTTCTTGTTTACATGCCATTGCGATAATAAAGACGCTTTCTAATATATTGTCGTTTCTAGCTTTGATTGCTTCAGCTTGTTGCTCAGCAGCACGTGCCAAAAACAATTTATGCCGTTGTTGCTGTTTATAAAGCTTAGCTAATAACAATCCAGCGTAAAGTGCTAATCCAGCAACAATGACGCCACCAATAACAAATAGAAGTGTGATTCCCTGCAACGGTTACTCCTTATCGAAATTATCAAAATCCATATTTTCAAATTGCGCTAATAAATCATCATCTGAACGAGGTTTAGATTTAGCACTTTTTGCAACAGGCGCTGATGCTTCTTCTTCAACATCATCTAATAAACCAAGTTGCTTCATTAGACGTTCAATACGGTCTAACTTAAGATCAACTTGTTTTTGTAGGCCAGAACCTAATTTTTCACCAGCATCAATTCGATCGAGTAATACCATCAATTGTGCATCATTTTCTAGCATCGCAAGTTCTTGCTCAGCAGATAAACGACGTTGCTGTTTTGTTTGGGGCTTTTTAGGCTCAACAATTAGCGGAACTAATTTTTTACTACCTAAACGTGGATCTTTTTTCTGACCACCATGCTGTTTATTATCTTCAACAGCAGAATGACGACTTCCTGATTTTAAGCCTTTACGTTTTTTCGCTTTTTGGCGTTCACGTGTCTCAACATCAACTTTACTATTTGATTTCTCACGGTATACAGCAGGGCCTTCTGAACCTACGGTGCGCGCTCTTTTCTTACGGGTCATTACTGGGGTTTCCTCAGCAAAATCACATCATTTCCAACAAACTCAACTTCAAGACCATCTCGTTGCGCTAAAAAGCAAAACGTATCATGACTAAAAAAGCTAACATGGGTTGGGTCGTTCTTATAGTACCAATGCCCAAAGGCATCAGTGTCGGTTACTAGTTTGGTCATGATCCCAAGCCAACCGCCGGGTTTGACTAAACGTAGCAACAGCCCCCATTCCTTCGCAGGCTGATAAAAATGCTCGATTGCTTCTGTGCAAGTAACAAAATCATACTGACCGTCTAATGCCGCGGGTTGTGCCGCAAAATAGGGATCGTAGATTGTCATAGTATACCCCATTTCAGCCAACATCACTGACAAGGTCGGCCCTGGACCGCTACCAAAATCCAACCCCAATAACGGTGGTGATGGTAATCGAGTCACAAGTGGCGTTGCTAATCGCCCTAAAAATTGTCGATAACTTGCATCATCAGGGTTATTCCGATGTTGATCATAAACAGATTTTTCTTGGAACGACGTTAAATGAGTTGTTGGATCGGCATAAATTAATGCACAGTGTAAACAACGAAAATAATCACGTTTAGTGTCTGCCACCAACCAGCGATTATCTTTACTCTTACAAAGTGGACATCTATCCATTGTCTTCTCCACAACGACTGAATGTTGACGAACAGCAGCAGCGGTGCAAAATCGAGCGGGCTATTCTATACCCAATTGCGGTTAAGATGTAGTTCTGCTGACAAATTGTTCAATTTATTCGGCTATTTTATCGAAACTAAAAGTAAAATATCACATCCAAATCATAATAATAACCATCACTTACCACGAAATTTGGACGAAAAAAAAAGCGACAGGTCTGCACCTATCGCTCTATGGGGTAAGCTATGAGCTTATAATTCTGTCTAGTCTTTCCGTAACCAGCAAGCAACGTCCCGGTTTAACAAATATCCATTTATTATAATTGCTATCCATGCCAATATCGTTCGTCACTATCCTAGTGATTTTTCGCGTCCATTTATACCCATCCATGGCTTCACAACTCATCCTAAGTTGGCGATCCCTATCGCAATGTTACGCTCCAATAACTATACCACCATCCTTATGCGATACATCATCCTGATGTACCTGAGCTATATTATAATAGCTACGCTCTTTCCTTGAGTGTCTACCTTGACAATCCTTACGCATCCCGCGTCTACCCTGGTCTCCTGACCAGACTTCCTGTGATTCCTTTAAGCGTCACTGCTTAAGCTATCCTAGCGCTTCCTTCCTGTGTCACACTCCTTGTCGACAGGGAGTAATTTACCTGAAGCCATCATTAAAACAATGTATCAAGATCACACTTTTTAATCTGCAATTGTCGTCAGTAAACAAGTCTCTGTTCTATAAAACAAAAAAATAATCGACTACAAATCAAATCATTATAACCTCCCTTTGCAATGGTCGATCTCTTACAACCCTACAGGCGAATCCACCGTTACTAAAATATTAATAAACAGTAATATTAAGCAACGTTTGTCATCATAAGGATCATTTTACTTCTAATGTAAACCACCAACGTAAGCGGAGAGTGCTGAAATCTCATCATCACTGAGCTTAACAGCCACCAAGCGCATCATGGCATTGAGGTCGTTATTACGTGCACTGGAGCGAAATGCTTGTAACTGTAATTGAGTATATTGTGCATTTTGGCCCGAAATTTTGGGAAAACCCGATAAACTGGTGCCATTACCGCGTGGGCCATGACAACTGATACACGCGGCAATACCCCGCTCAGGATCACCAAAACGGTATAAAGGCTCAGCTATCGCAATGACATTTTTAGGGGTGGTATTGCCAGAAAGAGGTAGAGAGGAAAAATAAGCACTAAGATCAGCCATATCGGTAGCGGAGAGTGCAGCAGCCATACCCGCCATAACCGCATTACTACGACCTTGAGCGCCACTGCTGGTCACTGCTAATTTATAATCAGCAAGTTGCTTCGCTAAATAATCAGCATGTTGACCTGCTAACTTCGGGTATTGACCTATTGTTGCATTACCGTCACTACCATGGCATGCAACACAGGTGGTAGCTTTTAATTTACCCGCATCGACATCGCCTTGTGCCCAAGCAGAATAACTTGCCACAAGGGTAAATATTAAAACTAATTTTTTCATGACATTCCATTTATAATTATAGAGCTTCCGTACCACAAGTAATGCTCAGTGACATGGTATACAATACGACCATAAACCAAACACGGTTTAATATATCTTAGACAATTTCACAAAAAAGCGCTTTTTTTACAACATAAGCGCTTGACGGAGTTAACAGTGAATCAACCTCTCAACTATAGAAATACCAGTTTTATCACAAGTGCACCGGATATTCGTCACTTGCCACAAGATGCCGGCGTTGAGATCGCATTTGCTGGTCGCTCCAATGCGGGTAAATCAAGTGCACTAAATCGCCTAACCGATCAAAAAGGTTTGGCTCGTACTTCCAAAACCCCTGGCCGTACTCAATTAATCAACATGTTTGAAGTCATTGGCGGCTGTAACTTGATTGACTTACCTGGCTACGGTTTTGCTCAAGTACCACTTGAACTCAAACTGAAATGGCAAAAAGCATTAGGTGAATACCTACAACGCCGTGAATGTTTACAAGGTTTAGTGGTTCTGATGGATATTCGTCACCCAATGAAAGATCTTGATCAGCAAATGATTAATTGGGCGATTGAAAGCAGTTTGCCAGTCTTAGTATTGCTAACTAAAGCTGACAAATTAAAAAGCGGTGCGCGTAAAGCACAAGTATTAAAAATCCGTGAAATGTCGAAAGAATTTGGCGGTAACGTTCAGGTTGAAGCTTTCTCTTCATTGAAAGGGATTGGCGTTGATCAAGTTCGTCGTAAACTTGATGAATGGTATGCACCAGAACTAGAACGTCAACGTGTACTGGCCGCTGACGATAGTGATGTTTTTAATCTACCCTCTGCAGAATAAAACCATTACACAATGCAATAAATAACATCTAGCCCCATCATTTTTGGTGGGGTTAATGGTGAACATTTCACTCGATAAAACTCATGATCACCGCTTGCAGTACATCATCTTAAAAGACATCTATCGTCGTACTCCTAACACTCCCCCGATTAAATTCTGCTAATCCAATTGATGACAACACATTATTTTAGACAAAAAACAAGTTTGCTAATTGTTAATAATTTAATCTTTTTGTGGAATAAAATTACATCATTGGTTGTTTAAAAAAAAACCAAAAAAAAAGCCATTCTCAATGTCGAGAATGGCTATTCCATGTCTTTGTTTGTCGGCTAGTGATCATCACTAACCCACAAAACCAAATATGAACAAGAAGCTGTGACTATTATAGCCTGCCCATTTTAAATTTAAAGTATTTGCTCTAAAAAATGCGCTAACAAATACAAATCAGCCTCAAAGATAGATCAACCAACCAAAAATAAGTGAGGCTTATCATAAAAAACCAGCAATCTTGTCACTTTAGTGTAAAAAACAAACACAAATAAGCCGCGATAAACATCGAGATAGAAATAATAAAACAGGAAATTAATGCGAGAATATCGCTATAGCGCAGATAAATTTGATGTTGGCACCATAAAAAACGCCCCAGTCCAATAAATAGACTGGGGCAGCTGAATCAGCCAAATCCAATAACGTGAAACAAAAGGTCTGAAAGATAGAACATCTTACCTCTGTACCCTACGTCATCAACTGTATATCAATTGCTCAGTTTTTGGAAGTCTTTGTTGTAGTTTTTTTTCATAATATTGTAAGTAATTTTTACATAAGTGTTGTTAATTTTAACAAAAAAATAGCCAATCTTACGATCAGCTATAATTTTATAATCAAGATACAACCTGATTAATTAGTGAGCTTGATCCCAGTTATCGCCACAACCTGCATCGGCAATTAATGGTACGGCTAAGGTTGCCGCTTGCTCCATTAACTCGCGTACTTTAGCGGTAACGCTGTCTAATACTGAGGCTTCTACTTCAAACACCAATTCATCGTGTACTTGCATTAACAAACTAACTTGCTCTTGTGGTTGCTGTTGTACCCATTCATCAACCGCAATCATGGCTAATTTAATAATATCAGCCGCAGTACCTTGCATTGGGGCGTTAATCGCTGCGCGTTCAGCAGCTTTACGACGTAAGCCATTACGCGCTTTAATATCAGGAAGATACAAACGACGACCAAATAGAGTTTCAACATAACCTAACTCAGCCGCACTATTACGGGTACTTTCCATGTATTCTAAAACGCCAGGGTAGCGTTCAAAATACACATTCATATAATCTTGTGCTTCATTACGACCCATATCAAGTTGCTTGGCTAAACCAAATGCACTCATGCCGTAAATCAGTCCGAAGTTGATCGCTTTTGCACGTCGACGTTGTTCGGTACTCACATCATCAATCGCTAATCCTAAAATTTCCGCCGCCGTTGCTGCGTGAATATCTTTACCATGACGGAATGCATCCAATAATGCTGGATCACCAGAAAGATGCGCCATAATACGCAATTCAATTTGAGAGTAGTCGACAGCAAGAATTTTATAGCCCGGTTTGGCAACAAACGCTTGACGAATACGACGTCCTTCTTGATTACGAACCGGAATATTTTGCAGGTTCGGCTCACTTGAAGACAAGCGTCCCGTTACGGTTCCAGATTGGTGATAAGACGTGTGAACTCGACCTGTTGCTACATTCACCATTTTGGGCAATTTATCAGTATAAGTGGATTTTAGTTTTGCTAAGCCACGGTATTCTAATAATAATTTTGGTAATGGGTAATCTAAAGCAAGTTCTTGTAGCACTTCTTCATTGGTCGATGGTGTGCCTGATGGAGTTTTTTTAATAACTGGTAAAGCCATTTTCTCAAACAAGATTGCTTGTAATTGCTTAGGAGAACTTAAATTAAATTCTTCACCTGCTAATTCGTAAGCCAGTTTTTCAATTTCATCTAACCTTTGTGCCAACTCGATAGATTGCGCGCCTAACAAAGCACTATCAATATAAACACCAGTACGTTCCATACGAGATAAAACAGGGACTAACGGCATTTCAATCGTTTCAAACACTTTATTCAGCTTTTCATCAGCGGCAACTTTTGGATATAACGCATGGTGAAGGCGTAACGTAATATCAGCATCTTCAGCAGCATAAGGACCCGCCTGCTCAAGATCGATTTGGTTAAAGGTCAATTGCTTTTTACCTTTACCCGCAATCTCTTCAAAACTGATATTTTTATGCTCAAGATAACGCAGCGCAAGACTGTCCATATCATGGCGACCGACAACGCTGTTATAAACATAAGATTCAAGCATGGTATCAAATTTAATACCCTGCATATCAATGCCATATCGCGCAACAATGCTGGCATCAAATTTTAAATTCTGACCGACTTTAGCTAAAGTCTTATCTTCTAATAATGGTTTTAATTGTGCTAACACCCAATCACGATCAAGTTGCGCTGGCGCATCTAAATAATCGTGAGCCACAGGGACATAAGCCGCTTTACCTTCTTCTACCGCAAATGAAACCCCAATTAAATTGGCTGTCATGTAATCAAGACCATCGGTTTCAGTATCAAACGCAAATACGTCGGCATTTTTTAACTGGGCTACCCAGTTATTAAAACTTACTTCATCAAGTACGGTTTCATAACCACTACGATCAATGGTTGGTGCAACAACTTTTGGCTCAGTTGTGGTGGTTGCGGCACTTTCATCAGCAACAATACGACCATCACTGCCATCCAACATTTCAGTTAGCCAGCGACGGAACTGTAATTTACCAAATAATTCAGTCAGTGCGTCAGTGTCTGGTACGCCTTTGCATAATTGTTCAGGGGCAAGTTCTAATTCAACATCCAGCTTAATAGTCGCTAATTTATACGACATGTAAGCCGCTTCTTTATTATCAAGCAGCTTTTTAGCCATGGTTTTTGAGCCACGAAAGCCTAGCGGCGCAATATCATCAAGATTGGCATACAAAGTATCTAAGCCACCAAGACCTTGCAATAATGCTGTCGCCGTTTTTTCACCGACACCAGGAACGCCAGGAATATTATCAACCTTATCCCCCATTAACGCTAAGTAATCGATAATCAGCTCAGGGCCAATACCAAATTTGTCCTTAACGCCAGCGGCATCCATCACTACATCCGTCATGGTATTGATCAAAGTAACATGTTGATCAACCAGTTGCGCCATGTCTTTATCACCAGTACTGATCAATACCGGCATTCCTTGTTTAGAAGCCTGAGTTGCCAACGTACCGATCACATCATCCGCTTCAACGCCAGAGATCGCGATCAACGGCAATCCCATCGCCTTGATCACTGCATGTAATGGTTCAATCTGACCGCGAAGATCATCCGGCATCGGTGGGCGATTAGCTTTATATTCAGGGTATATATCATCACGGAATGTCTTACCTTTAGCATCAAAGATAACCGCAATACGATCAGTTGAAAACTGACGTAACATGCTGCGTAACATATTAACCACACCATAAATTGCACCTGTTGGCTCACCGTCTGAATTAGTGAAATTGGGTGCGGCATGGTAAGCGCGATAAAGGTAAGAGGATCCATCAATAAGGATCAATGGATTTTCAGGAATCGTAGCCATAGGGTTATTCTTATATCCGAGCGAAAGTAGTTCAGGTTAGGTCTATTATCGACCAATTTTATCCCTACACCACAGAAAAAATGCAATATTTACTAGAATGCCATGCTCAACCGCAACTGTTAACTGCTGTTTTGTGTTATTCGTCCATTTTCTGTGGATAACTTTGTTAGTATTTAATTTACTCCAGTTGATCGTTTTTTATCTGAAAATAAAAATTACTCATGATTGTATTTATTTTCATATACTTAATAAGAAAGCTTAAATTAGATCCTCGATCCCATATTGATCATTGATTGTGGACAACCTTAGCTAGATAATCTTAACCAAGCCAATAATAACAACAATATAAGTCTATTTGATTAGTTAGGATGCCATTATGAAGAAAATTGCGGTAATTTTAAGCGGTTCTGGTGTATTTGATGGAACCGAGATCCATGAAGCGGTATTAGCTTTATTGGCGATTGAGCAACAAGGAGCAAGCTGGCACTGCTTTGCTCCTAACATCGATCAACACCAAGTCATTAATCACCTTAACGGTCAGGTGAGTCATGAAACTCGTAATGTTTTAATCGAATCAGCACGAATTGCACGTGGCAATATTTCAAATGTCACTCAATTAAACATTAATGACTACGATGCACTACTGGTTCCTGGCGGATTTGGTGTTGCTAACAATTTATCTGATTTTGCCCTTCATGGCAGTGCATGTCAGATCAATGAAGACGTTAAACTGGCCTGCCAAGCTTTTGCTCAAGCCAATAAGCCTGCAGGCTATTTATGTATTGCACCAACATTGATCCCACAGATCTATGGCCCAGGCGCAAAGGCTACGATCGGTGATGATCCTGACACCGCAGCCGCATTTAACGCCATGGGGGGTGAGCATATTCAGTGCCCTGTTGATGATTTTGTATTGGATCAGAAACGACGTCTATTAACTACGCCGGCTTATATGTTGGCAACCAATATCAGTGAAGCGGCAACAGGGATTAATAAACTGGTACGAGAGTTAATAAAATTAGCCTAAGCGACATAATAAAAACTAACCACTTAAAAAAGAAAAAGCGACGCACTGTGTGATGCGTCGCTCAGCAGAAGTAGTAATCGGTTTTTAGCCCTACACTAAGCACCATTACCAAGCTGAAGTACACTGGAAGCAATGTGAGCAATGTCGTGCCCAAGCAACAGAAAAAGGGGTTTCTCTGTTGTTTGAAAGCCCGTTAATAATAACCATTCTCAACTAAGTTGCAATACTTAATTGAGAATAATTTTCATTTGGAATAAAAACTGTTAGTTAACCTTCTTGGTAAAACATAATCGATAATCACATAATTGCCCTTTCTTTTCCATATTTTCAATAGCATAGCCATTTCTAAACAATAGCCGTAACATCGCTGGAAAACAGTTACGTGATTTAACGTTAATCACCGTATATTGTGATTGTGCCACTACCCATGCTTCTTGGGCTTCTAATAATTTTTGAGCAATACCCAGTCCACGTCCACAGGCTAATACTCCCCCAAGCCAGCTATAAAAAACGTAAAAAAAATCGGCCGCAGCCGATTTATTCTTTATTCTACAAATCAATCATCGCTATTTAATCACGCTTGCCGTATTCGGCAGTGATGATTGTTTTAATGTGGTTAGCTTATTAATTAAATAATTAAGCAGTACCCCATATAAAGGTACAAATAACCCCAAACTAATAATTAATTTAAAGCTGTAATCCACCAGCGCAATTTCAGTCCAATTTTGAGCCATAAATGCATCTGGGCTGTGATAAAACGCAATACTGAAAAAAGCGAGTGTATCAAGCGCATTACCTATAATGGTCGACGCTGTCGGTGCGATCCACCATTGTTTCATTTGGCGCAGGCGATTAAACACCGACACATCCAATATTTGCCCTAATAGGTACGCCATAAAACTCGCGATCGCAATAC
This sequence comes from Photobacterium sp. NCIMB 13483, assembly GCF_003025475.1. Taxonomy (NCBI): domain Bacteria; kingdom Pseudomonadati; phylum Pseudomonadota; class Gammaproteobacteria; order Vibrionales; family Vibrionaceae; genus Photobacterium; species Photobacterium sp. NCIMB 13483. The sequence continues at coordinate 43,975 of NZ_PYLV01000024.1, read as the reverse complement.
GGGCAACAAAAAGATTGAATTCGGCCAAATGAGCAAAGCCTTGATATTGGCCTTGAAAAAAAAGCACAGATAACACATACGACACAATTAGTGCTGGCGCCATTACCCGCCAAATAATTTTTCGTGCCATACCAGCACCAAAAATGCGTACCGTCAGGTCAGTCGCGAGAAAAATAAACGGAAAGGTAAACGCACCCCAAGTGGTGTGATAACCAAAAATAGTAAACGGTAATTGGACTAAATAATTACTGGAGGCGATCACTAACAAATGAAACGCAACCAAATATGATAATGCCTTGTGCTGTTGGGCTGCAGAAAAAACAGTTGTTGTTACATTAGATGTTGTTGCGTTGGATTTGGATAAAGCAGTCATGAAAGACCTTTTTGTCATTGGGGGGAGGGAACCCAAACATTTTCATTGCCAGTGGTAACCACTAGCAACACCAGGGCGGCGATTATACAGCACAGCATTTATTTGCCTAGTAGTGAGACAATAACTGTTGAATAAAAATTAAATGCTCAATGTCATTTAAGGTCAGTAACTCCAACCACATCGATGCACTGTAATATTCAGCTTTAAGTAATAACTGGCAGCCTTCAACATCAATTAGCCATTGTTGAAGGTCGGCACTTGGCTCTTGCTCTATTAATATTGCATCTAGGCGCTGCAACAATACCTTAGCGACCGCTGGAAAATTATCAAACTCAAACAAAGGAAGCGTTATCGCTAACGTGCCTTGCTCAATATTTATTTCCGTTTGACTAAAATCATAATCCATTATTAGCTTCCATTAGTTATGTTCATCGACCGCCATTAAATGATCACCAATCAATTGTAAAAATACGATGCCAAATTTTTCTAACTTACGCTGGCCAACCCCATTAATAGCTAAAAATTCACCTTTTGAACTGGGTAATCGTTCTGCCATTTCCATTAAACTGGCATCATTAAAGACCACATAAGGTGGAATATCTTCCTCATCAGCAATGGCTTTGCGTAACTTACGTAACTTGGCAAATAATTTTTTGTCATACTGACGATTGGCCATTCGATCTACTTTACTGCTACGAACCGCAGTATCAAGCCGTGGCACCGCCAATGATAACGCCATTTCAGCACGTAATAATGGTCGCGCTTGCTCGGTGAGTTGTAACACCGAATTGCGGCTAATATTTTGAGTTAAAAACCCGCGATGAATTAATTGGCGTAAAATACTCACCCAATATTCATGGCTATAGTCACGTCCAATACCATAAGTGGTTAATTTATCATGGCCATATTCACGAATACGTTGATTTTGCATACCTCGTAAAACATCAATAACATAGGTAATACCAAAATTCTGATTCACACGGTATACACAGGATAAGGCTTTTTGAGCGGCTTCAACGGCATCAAATTGTTGCGGGGGATCAAGGCACACATCGCAGTTCCCACAAGGTTGACGTTGATCTTCGCCAAAATAATGTAATAACACTTGGCGACGACAACTTTGCGCTTGAGCAAAAGCTCCCATCGCATGTAATTTATGTAATTCCACCTCACGCTGTGCATCATGAGGTTTTTCATCAACACAACGGCGTAACCACGCTAAATCGGCTGGATCATAAAGCAGCAGCGCTTCAGCAGGTAAACCATCGCGTCCTGCTCGTCCTGTTTCTTGATAATACGATTCAATGTTGCGCGGAATATCAAAATGGACCACAAACCGCACATTGGGTTTATTAATTCCCATCCCAAATGCGACCGTCGCCACAACCACGTGAATATCATCTCGCTGAAAAGCCTCTTGAACAGCGCTGCGTTGTTGATACTCCATGCCCGCATGATACGCCGCGGCACGAATGCCACTTTCACACAATTTTTCGCTAATCTGTTCCACTTTCTTGCGGCTATTACAATAAATAATCCCGCACTGACCGCGCACCGTCGCCAAATAGCGGCTTAATTGCGTTAACGGTTTATGTTTTTCCCAGAGGGTATAGCGAATATTAGGTCGATCAAAACTGCCTAAATAACAATGAGGATCGGTTAACCCCAAGCGACTAATAATGTCTTGTCGTGTTGCGTCATCAGCCGTCGCCGTTAACGCCATCACAGGCAACGGTGAAAATTGCTGTTTTAGTAGCCCTAATGCTGCATATTCTGGTCGAAAATCATGTCCCCATTGAGAAACACAGTGGGCCTCATCCACTGCCACCATCGTTAAATCCAGTTGCTGCAACCGTTCAATAAAATCCCGCATTAACACCCGTTCAGGTGAAGCATAAACTAATTGCAACTCGCCATTTTGCATCGCATCAAACGTCGCTTGAATCTCTTCACGCGACATTGCTGAGTGAATACAACCAGCACTGACACCATTGGCATTCAATTGGTCGACTTGATCTTTCATTAACGAAATTAGCGGTGAGATCACCAAGGTTAATCCCGACAGCATTAACGCCGGAATTTGATAGCACAGAGATTTACCGCCACCAGTGGGCATAATCACCAAACAGTCATTACCCGCAGTGATCGCTTCAATCACTGCTTGTTGGCCTTGCCTAAATTCTTGATAGCCAAACACATCCTGCAAAATTTCTTGGCTAGATAATAATGATGGCGTCACGGGCAAAGGAACAACAACAGACATGGTAAGACTCTTCGCTAAACAGGGCTGCCATTCTATACCTAAATGAGTAGTAGATGCGAGTTAGCCCCTCGCTTTGCTGATCACACTCTCATACTAAAAACACATATTCAGCGAGAGCCCAGCTATATAACCACACCGAAAACAGCAGCACACTAACCGTTATCAATACCCTTTTCGGCCTCAATCCTTAGTTGCTGCTAATTTTATCCATTTTAGCGTATTCTCTTGTTCTACTTTTTCGACTACCGCTATCAATATATTAATTAACTAGATAATTAATAAGAAAATAAAACCATCACTATTTACTCATTTACTTATTTGTCATCGGTCAGTTATTCAACAACGGTTACATTAACCTCAACATTTAACGGTTTATTACTTAAGTTATCTTGGGTATTTATTTAGTTACAGTCATAACAACGGCTGTAATTCATTAAAACCGACATCTTTAATTAAAATATCACTAATAATTTTTAAAAATAATGAGATATACGGGGGTTTTTCTGCCATCATTAATCACATTAAAAGACTACATAGCGTCCCCCCTCTTTTGCGTTGCTGATTACAAGGATCTGTTATGCTCAAAATCACGTCAACACTATTACGTTTTGCCACCATGTGCAGTTGCGCAGTTCCGATCTTTACCGTTTCTGCGCAACAGCTGAGTGATAACATCATTCCTGAAACCAGCGTCGCTCAACAGCCATCACAATTAGTCCAAGGTAAACAATGGATGATTGCTAGTGCGAATCACTATGCCAGTGAAGCTGGAGCGGCAATGTTGCGTCGAGGAGGAAATGCCATTGATGCGATGGTTGCCACCCAATTAGTTTTAGGCTTGGTTGAACCACAATCATCCGGTATTGGTGGCGGTGGTTTTTTAGTGTATTGGGATAACGACAACCACCAAATGACGACCTTTGATGGTCGTGAAACCGCACCGTTTGCGGTCACGCCACGCTTATTTCAGGACAAAAATGGGCAGCCCTTAGCATTTTATGACGCGGTTGTCGGGGGCCGATCTGTCGGTACACCTGGTACGATAAAATTATTGTGGAATAGTCATCACCAATACGGAAAATTAAAGTGGAAACAACTGTTTCAACCGGCCATCAAACTGGCTAAAAATGGCTTTATTGTTAGCCCTCGTTTAGCTGCATTAGTCGCGAAAGATGCCACACACTTGCAACGCTGGCCTGTCACTAAAAATTATTTTTTTGATCCCCAAGGTCAACCGATTCAAGCGGGCCAAAAATTAATTAATCAACCTTATGCCGATACCCTGCGTAAAATTGCTGATTATGGCCCAAAAGCATTTTATCAAGGCGACATTGCACGCGAAATTGTTAATACCGTCCAAAATGCCGTTGGTAATCCCGGTGTCCTCAGTAGCATTGATTTAGCCAGTTATAAGGTTAAACAACGGGCACCAATCTGCGCGCCTTATCACCAATATCAAATTTGTGGTATGGGACCACCCAGTTCTGGCGCATTAACGCTTGGCCAAATAATGGCGATGCTCAATCATTACCCATTAGCTAAAATGGGCGCTAAGGATATTAATAGTTGGCGCTTAATTGGTGATGCATCTCGATTAGCGTTTGCTGATCGCGGCCGTTATATGGCCGACAGTGATTATGTACCGATGCCAACCAAAGGCTTACTTGATGCGGCTTACATTCATCAGCGGGCACAATTGTTAGCCACTAATAAAAAATTAACCACCGTCGATGCAGGATCACCACCATGGGATCATGCCAACCTTCAAACGACCGATGAAGCCATTGAATTACCGTCAACCACCCATTTTGCGATAGTCGACCGCCAAGGAAATGTGGTCTCTATGACCTCTACCATTGAAAACAGTTTTGGTTCACGGTTAATGGTCGGTGGCTTCTTACTTAATAATGAATTAACCGACTTTTCATTTCGCAGCCACATTGATGGTCAACCGATAGCAAATCGAATTGAACCGGGCAAAAGACCACGCTCGTCAATGGCACCGACAATTGTGATGCATAATAATCAACCGGTGTTAGCCATTGGCTCACCTGGCGGCAGTCAAATTATTGGTTATATTGCTAAAACCTTAGTGGCTTACATTGATTGGGGAATGGATTTACAGCAAGCCATTAACTTACCTAACATCAATAATCGCTTTGGTCCCTTTGAGCTTGAGCAAAATACCTCAGCCGCAGCATGGGCGCCTAAGTTTGAACAATTAGGTTATAAAACCGCAGTCAAAGATCTTAACTCGGGTATTCAAGCGATCAGTATTGCGCCAAAACAGTTAATTGGTGCCGCTGATCCGCGTCGCGAAGGTAAGGTCATCGCTCAATAGCAACCTCAACACATAAAAAAGCCCGCCAATGATTAACCATATAGGTCATCACTGGCGGGCTTATTTATTCTAAAGATATTATAGGGCGGTTAACTTCGCGTATTGGGTCACTAGCCACTTAATCCCTTCACCATTAAAGGCGACTTGAACTCGACTTTGGGCGCCACTACCTTCAAAGTTAATGATTGTGCCTTCACCAAATTTAGCATGCTGCACCCGCTGTCCTAGACTAAAACCGGTCTCATTGAAATTATTATTCACTTGAGTTTGGCTAAAACGGCCACTGCTAACCGGACGTGATACCTGCGCCTTCATTCGTACTTCCTCAACATATTGCTCAGGAATTTCACGAATAAAACGCGACGGTTTATGGAAGTTATCTTTACCATATAAGCGGCGCATTTCAGCATAAGTGATATACAGTTTCTTCATTGCTCGTGTCATGCCGACATAACACAAGCGACGTTCTTCTTCTAACCGATCCGCTTCTTCAATGGTACGTGAGCTTGGGAACATCCCTTCTTCAACCCCCACCATAAAGACAATCGGAAATTCTAGACCTTTAGCACTGTGCATGGTCATCAATTGCACCGCATCTTCAAAGGCATCCGCTTGACCGTCACCCGCCTCTAAAGCCGCATGGGCTAAGAAAGCAGATAATGGACTCATTTCAGCGGCTTCTTCTGGAATTTCAAACTGACGGGTTGCAGTGACTAATTCTTCTAAGTTCTCAATTCGTGCTTGCGCTTTTTCGCCTTTTTCTTGCTCATACATTGCCCGCAAACCAGAGTGACGAATGACATCATCCGTCTGTTGGTACATTGGCAATTCAGCGGTATCGTCTTCTAAGGCATTAATTAATTCGATAAAACGCTGTAATGCATTCGCCGCGCGTCCCGCTAGCACTTTTTCATCTAATAGCGCTAGACTTGATTGCCACATGGTTAAACCGCGATCACGTGCTGCTAAACGAATCGTCTCTAAAGTGCGATCACCCAAACCACGCGTCGGTGTATTAACCACCCGCTCAAACGAAGCATCATCATTACGGTTAGCAATTAAACGCAAATAAGACAACGCATCTTTAATTTCTTGGCGTTCAAAGAAGCGCATGCCGCCATAAATACGGTATGGCATGCCCGCTTGAATTAAGGCTTCTTCTAATACTCGCGATTGCGCATTACTGCGGTATAAGAAGGCGGTATCACTGAGGCTTCCCCCTTGTTCACGCCACTCTTTAATTTTACCAACAGCAAAGCGGGCTTCATCGAGTTCATTAAAAGCAGAATACAAAGAAATTGGCTCGCCATCGCCATCTTCAGTCCATAAATTCTTACCCATACGAGCAGTATTATTGGCAATTAATTCATTGGCAGCATTAAGAATATTGGCAGTCGAGCGGTAGTTCTGTTCTAAAAATATTGAGGATGCGTTATTAAAATCATTTAAAAAACGCTGAATATTTTCAACTTGTGCGCCACGCCAACCATAAATAGATTGGTCATCATCACCGACGATCATCACATGACAATCAGGACCCGCCATTAACCGTAGCCATGCAAATTGAATATTGTTGGTGTCTTGAAACTCATCCACCAAAATATGTTTAAAGCGTGCTTGGTAATGTTCACGAATATGTTTGTTATCGCGTAATAACTCAAACGAGCGCAGTAATAACTCGGCAAAATCAACCATCCCCGCACGATCACAGGCTTCTTGGTAAGCGGTATAGATGCGTAACCACGTTTGCTCAACTGGATCATTATAGGTTTCAACGTGCTGCGGGCGTAAACCTTCATCTTTCTTGCCGTTGATATACCACGCACCTTGACGGGCAGGCCAATGCTTTTCATCTAAATTCTGCGCTTTAATCAAGCGGCGTAATAACCGCATCTGATCATCAGAATCAAGAATATTAAAATCTTCAGGTAGGCGCGCATCCAAATAGTGGGCGCGTAACATGCGATGACATAAACCATGGAAGGTGCCATTCCACATGCCTGCACTTGAGCCGTGCATTAATTCATTAATTCGACCCCGCATTTCTGCGGCCGCTTTATTAGTAAACGTGACCGACATAATCGAGTACGGTGATGCTTGTTCAACCGCCAACAACCAAGCAATGCGATGCACTAGCACACGGGTTTTACCGCTACCTGCTCCCGCCAATACTAGGTGATTACCCAACGGCGCAGCCACCGCCTCGCGTTGTTTGTCATTGAGGCCATCTAATAGAAGTGAAACGTCCATCGCTATCTACTGGTTATTTATACAATGGTGACGATTATACCAGCCCCGATAAAGATTGCTTCGATATCTTTGTATCGATTTTCGCAAAAACCAGAAACATAAAAACAACATCAACACTAAAATAATTAACATTCCAGTGTAATAAATATCGTGGTTACCCTGTCTATTATTCTGAAGGCGCATTAACGCCATTAAAAAAATACCAACGCGTAGCAAACCAACACTCAATCATAATCAAGGAACTATCATGAAAAAGACCAATATAGCCTTAGCATCAGCAATGACTGGATTAATTGCGTTAGCAGGAACATTAGCTTCAACAACCGCCGTCGCTGACGAAATGGGCAAAAAAATGGCTAAAGAAAAATGTTATGGCGTCAGTAAAGCGGGTAAAAATGACTGCGCTACTAAAACCAGCTCTTGCGCAGGCTCGGCTAAAGAAGATGCTCAGAAAGATGCGTTTGTGGTCGTTCCAAAAGGGTTATGTGATCGCCTCCATGGCGGATCAACTGAGGAAGCATAACTTGGTGGACTTTTCATCCCAGCAATCAATTGGGGTGGGCTTACGCTCACCTCATATTATTGAAATGATCACTCAACGGCCACAACTGGGCTGGCTGGAAATCCACAGTGAAAACTATTTCAACCCCCATTCATTAGCACGCCAACAACTACGCCAATTACAGCCTCATTATCCGATTAGCTGTCATGGTATTGGGCTGTCATTAGGATCCGCCGATCCACTTAATGTTCATCATTTACAACAACTCAAACAATTAGTTACTGAAACAGAGCCGTTCTTAATTTCAGATCATCTCAGTTGGAGTTCAGTTGATGGTCACTATTTTAATGATCTCTTACCATTACCTTATACCGAAGAAGCCCTCAATAATTTTTGCGATAAAGTGATTCAAGTTCAAGATGTACTTCAACGGCCAATGTTAATTGAAAACCCATCAAGCTATTTACAGTTTCAACACTCAACCATTCCAGAGTGGGAATTTTTAATGGCCGTGCAACAACGAACAGACTGTGGGTTGTTATTAGATTTAAACAATATTTATGTCAGCAGTTTTAACCATGGTTTTGATTGCCAAACTTATTTAGCGGCTATTAATCCTGCAGTAGTGCAAGAGATACATCTTGCGGGCTTTATTCGTAAACAACTGCCTCAAGGTGAAATCTGGATTGATACGCATAGCCAACCCATCAGTGATGAAGTGTGGCTCTTATATCAACAGTGGGTTCACTGTCATGGTAGTGAGACGCCAACATTAATTGAATGGGATGCAGATATTCCACCCTTGGCAATATTATTGGCTGAAGCCGATAAGGCTCAAGCCATTATCGATAAGGAGTTAGCCAATGCCATCATCTGCAACCACGCCTAATTTGCAGCAATTACAACATCAGTTTGCGGCGGCATTGCATTATCAACCGCATGATTTAACCACCACTATCGTCAATGACCATTTCAGTGCAGAGCAACGACTACAACTGTACTGTAATAATTTTATTATTGGCTTAACCGATGTTCTGGCAGCTGTCTATGCTACCGTTAGCGCCATGGTTGGTGATGATTGTTTCAACCACCTCGCGCGACAGCACATACTTAATCATCCGTTATCACAAGGGGATGTCACTATTTATGGTGCTCACTTTAGCGATACTATCGCCGCTCAACCAACATTGGTTTCCACTCTGCCTTATTTAGTTGATCTCGCACGGCTAGAATGGCAACGCGATTGTGTCAGCCGTTTAGCTTGCCACGCTGGCAACTTACCACTGCAAAAATTACGTCAACTTGAACATCAAGCCAATTCTATTACTTCACAGCAATATTATTTTCATATTCCAACCTCAACCGACACCTTTAGCAGCCAATATGCGGTGGTGTCACTGTGGGAAATCGTTAACCATCCGCATTCAGATCAACACCAATTATTAGCAACGCTGGATATTAATCAGCCGCAAACCGCCCTGATACAACATTACCAATGGCAAATTTGGCAGCAGCATGTCACGCCAGAATTAGTCACTTTAGTCACTGATTGTCAGCAGCAACGTCCAATTGCTGCGTTAACAACAACGCAATTAGATCTACTACCACAGTTATTACACCACCACTTAATTGACGATATTCGTAAGGTTAATAGTGATGATTAATTTTATTCGTACCATCGACACTTTTTTTCAACAACTCGTACAACCGCTGCAACCATTACTGTTACTTTTTAGTCGCGTTTGGGTTGCCATTGCGTTCTTTAAATCAGGACTGATCAAATATGGTAGTTGGGATAGCACCCTGTATTTATTTGAATACGAATATCAGGTGCCTGTCTTACCTTGGCAATGGGCGGCCTATAGTGGAACAGCGATTGAATTAATAGTGCCAATTTTTTTAGTGCTTGGACTATTCGCACGGCCGATGGCCATACTATTATTTGGCTTTAATATTATTGCGGTAGTGTCATACCCTGCTTTATGGCCGCAAGGGTTTTATGATCACCAATTATGGGGAATGATGTTATTAGTTACTATATTCTGGGGCGCAGGTAAACTCTCAGTCGATCACTGGATAAGTCAGCATTATCGAAATAGCAATATCATACCGTAAACGGCTAAGCACCCAACAAGGCTAATCGCGCTGGGTGCTAAATCGTGGACATTTACTCTGTCGTTAAGCCGACTAATGGTAATAACTCAGCAAGCGCACTAATTTCAATATCAGGTAAACAATTACTCGGGGTCGACGTTAATACTCGCGACTGGTCGTTATACCAACAAGCTTGTAAACCCTGTTGTTTGGCACCAAAAACATCTGTATGCAAATGATCACCAACATGCAAAATTTGCTCAGCCGGAATATTTAAATGATTAATCGCACAGGTAAATAAATCAGCTTTCGGCTTAGCTAACCCATCGCGTCCTGCTTGGTAAATAGCACTAAAATAATCGGACAAACCAATCTGTTGCGGATCGACATTACCATTAGTGATCCCGACCAACGGAACTTTAGTACTCAACAATGCCAACACACGGTGAGTTTCAGCGGGAACATCAACTTTGTTGCGCTCAACTAGCACCAAATCTAACCCTTGGCGGGCCGCTAATTCAGCATCTTTAAGCCGCCATCCCAACTGCATAAAGTTAATTTTTAACGCTTCATAACGCCACGCACTGACATCATGACTCAAACTAGAATCAACCGCAGCAAGTTGTTGTTTTAAGCGTTGCCAATCATCACGGCTGATCACCATTGACGCGGGTAATAGCTGTGCTAACCAATCAAACATCGCTTGTTCTGCACGCACGATCACCGGATGGTTATCATACAAGGTGTCATCAAGATCAAAAGTAAGGGCGTTAATCTGGCCTAACTGACGATAAAACTGCATGGGAGTTCCTGAGAGTGAACACGCGATAAAACACTAACGGCGTTTCGCGCGTGGGTGAGCAGCATCATAGACTTTGGCTAAATGCTGAAAATCAAGATGGGTATAAATTTGAGTGGTGGTCAAGTTTGCATGACCCAATAACTCTTGTACAGCACGTAAATCACCACTAGATTCCAACATGTGGGTTGCAAAACTATGGCGTAATTTATGCGGATTAATATGACTGGATACGGCCTGTTTCTGGCCCCATTCTGCCATTCTTTTTTGTACATTACGGTTTGAAATGCGATGGCCGAGTTTAGACACAAATAACCCAGTTTCATCAGCGTGGGCAATATTGTCACGCAACTTGAGCCAATTCGCTACCCACTCACGCGCCAAACCTGAAAAAGGCACAACCCGTTCTTTATCGCCTTTACCAATAACCCGCAAATCACCTTTAGTTAAGCTAATATCACGGACATTCAAATTAACCAATTCCGATAAACGTAATCCGGCACCATACATTAATTCCATCATCGCGCGATCACGAATCGCTAATGGATCGTCATCCTTAACCTCAAGTAATTGATTCATTTCATCAACATCAAGGTTTTTGGGTAACGGACGTGCTTTGCGTGGTGCAGCCACGCCTTTAGCTGGGTTGGCCGGCAATAGTTGCTGATGCACCATATAATCAAAAAAACTGCGTAAAGCTGACAACCGCATTGCTAAACTACTGGCTTTAAGACCACTACGCATACCTTTACTGGCTATTTGGCGCACCCAGCCCGCATCAACTTGCTGCCAGTTTTCAACCCCTAGCTCTAGCAATTGTTCTGCAATACAAGTTAATTGACGTTTATAGTTCTGTTGCGTGTGCAAACTCAGTTCACGTTCACTACGCAAATATTCATAAAAACGAGCCAGAGGTTGTTCAAAACTTGGGGGAAGCGTATTCACATAAACCTCGATCATGAGTGTCATTGATAACAATGACCCTCGTTAAAGATCATTATTGAATAAATTGGCCATCAAACACATGGGCAACGGGACCGGTCATAAATAACGGTTTGCCTTCACCTGCCCAGCGAATATATAAATCACCACCCGGTAAGCAGACTTTAACATTTTCATCGAGTAAACCTTGGCTACGACCAACAGCAACAGCGGCACAAGCACCACTGCCACAAGCCTGAGTTTCACCCGCACCACGTTCATAAACACGTAATTTCACGGTGCCGCGATCAATCACTTCCATGAAACCTGCGTTCACTCGCTCAGGGAAACGTTCATGAGATTCCAGTAATGGCCCCAGCTTTTCAACCGCAGCTGTCGCCACACTATCGACAATCGTGACACAGTGTGGGTTACCCATGCTGACAGCACCACAAAATAACGTTTGTTCACCAACACGCAATAAATAGGTTTTTTCTGCCTGTTTCGCTCGCATCGGAATTTTAGCGGGTTCAAAATTAGGGGCGCCCATGTTAACCGTAACTTGGCCGTCACTTTCCAACTTCAATATCATTTTTCCTGCTTTAGTACTCACGGAAATATGGTATTTGTTGGTTAAACCTTTCATTGAAACAAAGCGAGCAAAACAACGGGCGCCATTGCCACATTGTTCGACTTCACTACCATCAGCATTAAAAATACGGTAATGAAAGTCCGTTTCAGGATCATAAGGCGGTTCAACCACCAATAATTGGTCAAAACCGATCCCACGATGACGATCCGCTAAACGGCGAATCGCATCCGGTGAAAAAAATACATTTTGTGTTACACAATCTACAACAACAAAGTCATTGCCGAGCCCATGCATTTTGGAGAAGTTAATCTGCATGATGTTCCTTAATTATTAAGCATCAGTTGCGACGACAATCATTCAACGAGATATTCATGCTGCCAAAGTTGGTCTAACGTTTCACGAGCACGCACTAAATGTACTTGCTCACCATCAACCATCACTTCAGCAACACGAGGGCGAGAATTATAATTAGATGCCATCACGAAACCATAAGCACCCGCAGACCTTACCGCAAGTAAGTCATTTGGCGCTAAGCATAAATGACGATCTTTACCAATAAAATCACCGGTTTCACAAATAGGCCCCACTAAATCATAACACTGACGCTCACCCTGACGTGGGATCACTGGCACAATATCTTGCCAAGCGGAATATAATGTCGGCCGAATTAAATCATTCATCGCCGCATCAACAATGGCAAAGTTTTTATATTCAGTATGCTTTAAAAATTCCACTTTGGTCAGCAATACACCCGCATTTGCAGCAATCGCTCGTCCTGGCTCAAAAATTAATTCAAGTTCAGGATAAGCCGCCAAACGAGATAACAATGCGGTCGCATACTCTGCGGGTAATGGGGGTTGTTCATCGTTATATGTCACCCCTAAGCCACCACCGAGATCCAAATGTTTAATCTCAATTCCAGCTAATTTTAACTCATCAACTAATGCTAACAACCGTTCAGTTGCATCAATAAAAGGTTTCACTTCCGTCAACTGAGAGCCTATATGGCAATCCATACCGACCACATTAAGATACGGTAATTGGTGCGCTAATTGGTAAACGTCCAGTGCACGTTCACGCGCAATACCAAATTTATTATCGCGCAAACCCGTTGAAATATAAGGATGAGTATTAGCATCAACATCTGGGTTAATGCGTAATGAGATCGGGGCAATTTTCCCTAATTGACCCGCCACATAGTTTAACCTATCTAATTCAGGCTCAGATTCAACATTAAAACATTTAATTCCCAGCTCAAGTGCACGTTGCATTTCTTGCGCTGTTTTACCCACGCCAGAAAAAACCACTTTAGCCGGATCGCCGCCCGCTGCTAAAACACGTTCTAACTCACCCAAAGACACGATATCAAACCCAGAACCTAACTGTGCAAGGACATTTAATACCCCAAGGTTAGAGTTTGCTTTTACCGCATAACAAATCAAATGTGGATGGGTCGCAACCGCTTGATCAAAGGCATGCCAATGGCGTTCTAACGTTGCTCGTGAGTACACATACAGCGGAGTGCCATATTGTGTTGCTAACTTGGCCAATGCGACGTCTTCCGCCCATAATTGCCCATCTGACTGGTAATTAAAATAATCCAATGTTGTCCTTCCCTGTCTGGTTGACGATTAAACTGCGACGCAATCACCATCGCAGCTAACTTATTATTGTGGCTGATGTTGTTGTGGTGCGTCTTTTGGCATGTAAAGTGGGCCACTTTGGCCACAGCCAGCTAAAATTAACGATCCTAAGACCAAAATTGCTAATAAACCTTTATGCATAATTCAAAGCCAGTGATTATCCGTCCAATGACCTCTATAATCGCACCAAGAACAAGAAAAGCAATAGGACGCAATAGGATGAATGATACTGAATTCCACCAACTGGCCGATCTCGCTCTAATGCAGATCGAAGAAGGCATCGATGAATCCGGTGTTGATATTGAACCAGAAACCACTGGCAACGTGCTTACACTTGAATTTGCCAACCGTAGTCAAATTGTGATTAACCGCCAAGAACCATTACACGAACTATGGTTAGCTTCAAAATCAGGTGGTTACCACTTTAAATACACCGGTAATGAATGGCGTTGTACTCGTAGCAATACCGAATTATTTGCGCTATTAAAACAAGAATGCAGCTTACATGCAGGTGAGACTGTCACTTGGTAATACGCTTTTGTTGCATTACAGCCATAAAAAAAGCCTTCAATAATGAAGGCTTTTTTTTCGATACAGTACAAACAATAAGATTAATTAAAGCTAATGCCATTATTTGTCGATTCAGTATTATCCTGACGGCGAGACACTTGGCCACTCTTAAACGGCAATACTTGTAGCTCACCTTTGTCGTTATGTGCGATATCGTAAAACTGAGGTAAATTAAAGTTAATAAAATTAGCACTATAACTAAAACGATCTTGCGATGAGGTATAAAAACGGTTTACACCATGCACCATCTCATCTTTATTGCCATTGCATTGGCGATACACTTCCATTTGATTGGTTTCATCTAAAATGTAGATATTAAAACCTTGCTCACAATCTTCAAAAAAGAACTGAATCAACCCTTCACTGGCATAAGCATCAACAATTTCCGGTGGATGCGGCTCATCGGTTTTACCCATCACCACTTTAGGAATATCACTGACTTTATTCGATGAAATACAGCTATAAAAATCGACTGAATTTTCCAATCGCTGTACAGAAACACCACGGCGTTCAAAGAACAAACCATAGGTTTCATCAGCCATATGCACCGCTTTAAAACGACGTCGTTTTTCTTCTTCAACGGGTTTTAAGCGCATTTCAATACACTCAGCCACCAATTGATAGACCACGTTACGAATTAACCCCCGCATATGTTTGCTATAGCAGAACACATCAATCGCTTCTGGTGGAATCGCATCGTGGTGCATTTTACCGAGCATGGTTTTCAACGCATCCAGCATCGCATAATTACCACTGAAATTTAGGGTTCGTACTTCATTCCACGAATTACGGTAGACCAAATCAACACTGCCAACTAAACATTTCTGTTCTGGTCCATAACTAAAAATATCAGTGGTTTTAAAATCAAACCGTACCGATCGATTTTTCAGTTCCGTCGTTGGGTCATTTTCTAAATTAACAAACAACCCTAATTGACGAATCTCACACGGGCTTGATAATGCTTGTAAACCTGGATGTGGACGACGAATTGGAAAGGTATTTCGAATATCACTCACCAATTGATACAACTTGTCCAAATCCATATCAGCATTACGTGCCACGGTGTGCAAATGGGTCGATTCTGTTAACAAACCATTAAAATAGCTCCACGCGACTAATTTCGATAAGTAGCGGTTATGCTCTAATGATGGCTGGCCTAAAATATATTTCGCTTCTATCGGCTGCTTATATAAATACCAACCCGCAGTATTGGTTCGCCCTTCAGGAACTTGAATAAAACTCAGATCAGGCTCATGTAAATCCGGTGATATTTGTGGATTTAATAAGGTCACTTTTCCAGGCAGAACCTCAAACGCAGCATATAATTTACGCGCCAGAATACTGATATCTTCAGGGCTAATCGCCGAAGTAATATCATTGCGCCGAGCAAAACGAATCAGATTTCGATAACTGAGCATCAATGCATCAAGTAATTCATTATGCGCTTGCTTAACTTGGGTGACTTTCCAATTACGGCGATTATCAAGCGCCGCAACAACCTCTGTCGACCACTGCCATTGCTCGGTTAAATGCTGTAATGCCTGTCGACGCCACTCCACAGAACCTGACGTCGGTTTACGGGTTAATTTCTCATGGGTTTTAAGATAGAAACAGCGACGAACTAAATCGAGTCGACGATGATCATCAATACGCTCTAAATAACGGGTCACTTTTTCAAGCATCAAATAATAAGCATCCATACAGTATTCACTGCGATCTTCGGCAAAGAAACGGCGCTTACCATCAAGGCTTAATAATTGTGTATGCGGGTATTCCCATGAATAGGCTTCAAGCAAAATCGCTTTTAATACCGATTTATAGGGCGAGTCGATACTTTTGTAGAGCTGCCATAAACTAGAACCAAAATATTCTTCGGCAGGAATACGCATCAAGCCACCAAAATCAATCCATTGGTCACGCTCAATATAGCCTTTCGCAACTAGATCATCGATATATTGGTCATAGCACTCTTCCATCTCTGGTGGCACCATAAACCATAATAAAGGTAAACCTGCTAGACATACTGCAGAACGGTAGAATTCATCAAGAAGTAATAAATGCTGACTTGAGCCACAGTTTTCACCTGTCATGGCTTCAGAAAAATTGTCGCGGAAACGGTTTTCGTCGATCAAAAAGAAGTTAGCTTCAACCCCTTGTTCCATCGCCCATTTAGAAACCAAGCTACATTTACTGTCGAGTGCTTCTCGGCTTTGACAGTTTAATGAGGTGGGAATGCACACCCAAATGTCAAGATCGCTGGTGAGACTTTGCCCCATAGAAGAAGTACTACCCATGGCATAAAGGCCGGTAATTGGGCAGTCAGCATCAGCAACCACGATCGGATCCACGGGCATCAGTGTCGCGCGTGCACAATCATTAATAAATTGCTGTTGCACGTCAGTGGCGACAAAATGCGCAATTCCCTGCGGTACTTGTTGATCAAGATACCCGGGCAAGGCTGGGTGGTTATAATGTAATAAGACAGGCAACAGATCAAAAATCTGTACCGACGGTTCACTCATGGCCAACCGCGCACGTTCAATGCGAAGCTCAGTCAGTGAGTCCAGTCTACCTTTTAGCGTCTTGATATAATTTTGCAAATTACTCTTCCAAGAGCTAGCAGTGTTAGTGCGGCCCGCAGTTTGACATTAATAGCGTAAATTTTATTCAAAATGAGAAAAAAACGTGATCAATGTATCATTTTTAATACCTACGGTAAAGATAATGCCATGCATGGCCAATAACAACTGTCTATGATTCATCCATAATAGTAAGACGTTAAATCGTCTCAGTAACGAACAACCAATACTGAAGCTGTAATTAGTAACTGAGCAACGACTTATTGCGATAAATATCACATTTTCTCGTCCCATTAGCTACACAATAACGCTTGGAATCAGGAACCGCAATACACGAATTATCATCCATGCTTAGGTAGTGGTACGATACTCGACAGAAAAAATAATAACCTTGGTTAACGGACCCTCTTTACTATGATGACAACTCAACCGATTCGCATTGCGACACGTAAAAGCCCATTAGCTATGTGGCAAGCAGAATTTGTCAAAGCTGAACTAGAACAAGCTCATCCTGGGCTCGTTGTTGAGCTATTACCAATGGTAACAAAAGGCGACATTATTTTAGATACGCCTTTAGCAAAAGTGGGGGGTAAAGGCCTCTTTGTCAAAGAACTTGAAATCGCAATGCTAGAAGGTCGCGCGGATATCGCGGTGCACTCAATGAAAGATGTACCCGTGGAGTTCCCCGAAGGTCTTGGCTTAGTGACTATCTGTAAGCGCGAAGATCCACGTGATGCTTTTGTATCAAACAACTACGATTCAATTGATGATTTACCCCAAGGTGCGATTGTTGGTACCTCCAGCTTACGCCGCCAGTGTCAGCTTCGATCTCAACGTCCCGATTTAATCGTTAACGATTTGCGCGGTAACGTGAATACTCGTTTACGTAAGCTTGATGAAGGCCAATATGACGCCATCATTTTAGCAACTGCTGGCCTAAAACGCCTGAAAATGAATGATCGTATTCGCTGTGAAATTGCCCCTGAAACTAGCCTCCCTGCAGTCGGTCAAGGCGCAGTAGGTATTGAGTGTCGCTTGGATGACCAACGCGTACGCCAACTGCTTGCACCACTCAATCATCAACCAACAGCAACGCGCGTTTTATGTGAGCGAGCGATGAATAATCGCCTTCAAGGTGGTTGCCAAGTGCCTATTGGTAGCTATGCCGAATTACAAGACGACACAATTTGGTTACGTGCACTTGTCGGAGAACCTGATGGTAGCGTCATTGTTCGTGCTGAAATTAGCGGCCCAATTGAAAATGCAGAACAATTAGGTCTAACCTTAGCGAATGAATTGTTAGCTAACGGTGCTAAAGAGATCCTCGATCGCTTATACGGTAACGCCTAATGACCGTGCTGATCACCCGTCCTGCACCAGAATGCGATCAATTGGCCGCACAACTTAATCAAGTGGCGATCAGCGCTATTGCTCAACCTTTGCTTGAGGTTCAGCAAGGAAAATATATAAATAAATTAATAGAACAAATTCAACAACTGCAACCAGGTGACTACATCATCGCAGTTAGCTATCATGCGGTGCGCTTTGCGACTGATTACTTGACATCACAAGGTGCAGAATGGCCAAAAAACATGCATTATATAGCCGTTGGCGATAAGACCGCGGCAGCGTTAGCACAAGCCTGCCAGCAACCCGTGAGTTCACCACAAGGTCAGCATGATAGTGAAGCACTATTAGCCTTACCTGAACTTGCGAATATTCGTCAACGCCGAGTCTTAATCTTACGAGGCAATGGTGGCCGCGAATTAATCTATCAAGCATTAACCGCTCGTCAGGCCCAAGTCAGTTATTGCGAAACTTATCAACGCAACTGGCTGACTCTCGATGCAACACGATTAGCTCAACAGTGGCAACAACAGCAAATTCACGCTCTAGTTGTCACAAGCAGTGAACAATTAATATACTTAACGGGATTAATTCCAACTGAAGATTTGGCTTGGCTTTATAATTGCCACCTTTTCGTACCAAGTCGACGAATCGCAGACCAAGCATCGACGCTTGGCTACAAACATATTTCCACCGTGGGAAGCGCCGCTAATCAGGCGTTATTCACGTTCCTAAAAAGCAACGTAAGCTAATGGAATAATTAGGATGACAGACAAAAAAATCAACACAAACCAAACAGCAGCGCCAGTAACTAAAGACAAGCCTGCTGTTAATGCCTCAAAAAATAGTACTTCAAACTCGACCAAAGCAGCGCCTACGGCCGCTAAACAAAAAAAATCAGGCAGTAAAACGGGTTGGGTTGCTATCGCATTAGTATTAGCACTAGGCGGTGGTCTTTACTACCACGGCCACCAGCAAGGTTTACAACAACAGCAGCAAGTTGCCGCCTTACAACAACAAATTGCGACCATGAAAGCTGCAATGCAAGCTGACCAACAGCAAACTATTTCAATGGTCAATAACGAGCTTAGCACTGCCCAGCAGAAAGTTGAGCAAGGTATTAGCCAACAGCAAAAATCGATTGATTCAATTCAAACAGCCATTGCAGATTTAAAAGGCCAAGAGCCTAACGATTGGCTATTAGCTGAAGCCGATTATTTAGTTAAAATGGCAGGCCGTAAACTATGGCTAGAGCATGACGTTACCAGCGCTACACTATTACTTGAAGCCGCTGATCACCGCATTGCAGAACTCAATGATCCAAGCCTTAAAAATCTGCGCCAAGCAATGAGTAATGATATTACTGCGTTAAAATCAATCACGGTGGTTGATCGTGATGGCATCGTATTGCGTCTTAACAGCCTTGAAAATAGCATTGATAGCTTACCGTTAGCCAATGCCGTATTAGCTAAAGCAGAACCACAGCAAAATCCAACCGTTAGCCAATCGGTTAATGATTGGAAAAACAATTTAATGACCTCACTTAAAAACTTTAGTGAAAATTTCATTACTTACCGTAAGCGTGATGGCAGTGTTGTACCGTTACTATCACCGCAACAAGATTTCTACCTGCAACAAAATATCACCAACAAACTTGAGACAGCTATCGCCGCAGTATATCGCGACCAAGGCCAAGTTTACCGTGATTCAATTGCAACGGCGATCAAGTGGTCACAACAGTACTACGACTTGTCATCACCAAAAACACAAAGCTTCATTGCTGGTCTACAACAACTAGAACAACAAAATGTTGCCGTTGATTACCCAGCTAAATTGCAATCACAAGCTTTGATCACCCAACTCGTGAATAAAGTGTTACGCAATAAAATGACCGCCCTTAGCGAACCTGTTGCCGCAAAAGCAGCACCAGCGGCAGTTAAAAATGCTGCACCTGCGGTGAAGAAAGTGGTTGAGAAACAAATCCAACAAGCAACCGCAGCTGAAAACACAGCAACCGATAACAAAGCGGTAGTGACTTACACCACTAAAGAGGAGACTAAATAATGGTTAAATTGTTGTTATTGGTCATCGCTCTGATTGCCGGTATCATTGTCAGCCCTGATCTTGCAGGCCACCAAGGTTATGTATTGATCTCGTTTGCCAATCAAACCATTGAAATGAGTTTAACAACACTGATTATCGTTGCGATTGCCATCGTTGCGATTTTCTTTGTACTTGAATTTATTTTACGTCGCTTGTTTTCTTTTGGTAGCTCAACCCGTGGTTGGTTCAGCGGTCGCCAAGTTCGCAATGCACGTCGCAATACCGCAGAAGGCCTATTGAAAGTTGCCGAAGGTGATTGGAAAGCCGCTGAAAAAATGCTGTCTAAATCAGCAAAATTTAGCGATGCGCCAATTCTAAACTACTTAGCTGCTGCAGAAGCTGCACAAGGACTGGGTAAAACTCAACAGCGAGATCAATACTTACAACTCGCAGCTGAGCAAGATACTGAAAGCCTTGCTGTCGCACTGACTCGTGCTAAGCTTCAAATTCGTCAACAACAATTTGAACAGGCCCTTGCAACATTGCAAGATGTACAGCCAACTAGCCCGCGTAATCCAATGATACTAAGCCTACTAAAGCAGTGTTACTTGCAATTAGAAGATTGGAAAGCACTGCAAGTATTGCTACCCCAATTGACTAAAGCAGATGTCATCACTGCCGCAGAAGCTGCTCAACTCGACGTGCAAGCGCAATGTGGTCAAATGCACCATCTTAGCCAACAAAATGGCAGTGATGGTTTAATGGGTTACTGGAACAGCCTCAGCCGTAAAGACAAACACAATCCAGCGCTAGTCGCGTGCTTTGTTAAACAGATGATGGTTCGCCATGCTGATGCAGATGCCTTCCCTATCTTGCGTGATGCTGTTAAGAAAAACCCTGAGCAGGCGCTAATTAGCTTAATGCCACAATTAACACTGCCAGATCGTCACCCAGCCATTGTGAGCCTACAAGATTTATTAGCCAACAACGGTAATAATCCAACCCTACAAAGTGCATTGGGACAGATGTTAATGGCTGATCAACAATGGCAACCGGCTAAAGAGCACCTAGAAAAAGCGATCGCGTTACGTCCAGACGTCACCGATTATGCTCATCTGGTAGCGACGCTTGAGCAACTTGGCGATAAACAAGCTGCCGCTGAAGTTTCTCGTCAAGCACTACAATTAGCAAAACCTGATCAAGCTTAAATTTTAAGTCTGAAAAAAGCGCCTTAGTGGCGCTTTTTTTTCGTCTGGATAACAGTTTTAGCATTAACATGTTTCTATATGTAAACAGCCATTACAAGGTATATCTACCCCATTGCTCCCAACCAACAAACACGATTCAATAGCCGCTCTACCCTTTTTATTTAACATTTGGATAACTGTTATGGATATGCTTCCTTGGATCATTGTTTCAGGTATTGTTGTGTCTGTGATTGTTGGCGTTATGATGGCTGTATTAATTAAACACGCTGATTAATAAACAAATACTAATAAAAAAGCCTCCCTAGGGAGGCTTTTTTATTGGTGATCATAATGCAGTGAACGCTAAATCAGGATGTTAACCCAAGCGTTTGCTTTGTTTTACGTAATTGCTTATCAAACTTCTTCACCGCTTTAGCCGCTTTTTTTAAGAGTTTATTTTTTTTCTTAGCTAATTTTTTCAATTTTTCCGTTTGTTCTAACAACCTATCTGGCTGTTCAAGCACCTCAGCTTGTTCAACAATGGTTACCATCTCAATTCGACTTTGCCCCACCGCAGTTGGCATCGGTAATTGGTGTACGTTGATCGTATCAGAAGTCGGCGCAGTTGAGGCCGCCAACGTCATCATCGGCGCGGGTGTTGGCATTGGTGTCAATGTCGCGGCTGTTGCTGATACCGTATTGGTTAAACGGCTCGGTTTACATAAATAGTTTTTATCACTCGCCACACGGGTGCAACTCGCGCAAATAAATGTTGGTTCACTGACTATCTTAGTGATCGTCGCAAATTGATCGGCAATTTCAGCACGACGATACTTACATAAAGATTTAACCATCAACAGACCCTCACTCAAATAACCAGTTCCACAAACATTAAACGATAATGATTCGTAATTCCAGCATTGAGTGTGCGTTTGAAGCTTAAATTTGTAAATTTTTATTTTGGCTCGTCATTATTCTTCATGCTCGCTTTCACATAAATATCAAAGCGGTTTTTCTTGGTTTCAATCGCCATCGATGGCTTCGCATTTGCTAAAAATTCAGCATAGTCAGGACGTTTAACCACAATCCGTTTAGTGGCTAATGCATACGCTGGCGCAAATAACTCATCAGCATCTAAATCTGCACCCACCAAGGTTTGAAAAACGCGCATTTCTTTTTTCACCAATGCCGATTTCTTTTTATGCGGGTACATCGGATCTAAATAAATCACCTCAGGAGCAACAAAATCTTTATCCGCCGCCAATTGCAACAATGCATCTTGGCTTGATGCATGTAATAACTGCATCCGCTCACTGACCCAATGACCAATTTCAGGATCCGCTTTCGCACGGGCTAAGCCATCATCAAGTAAAGCTGCGACCACCGGATGACGCTCCACTAATTGCACCTTACAACCCAACGACGCGAGCACAAACGCATCGCGGCCTAAACCGGCAGTAGCATCTAATACCGTTGGGGTTAACCCATTTTTTAGTCCCACCGCTTTCGCAATAGCTTGCCCACGACCACCACCGAATTTACGACGGTGTGCTACCGCGCCACTGGCTAAATCGACAAATACAGCACCAAGTTTAGGTTCATCTAACTTACGCAGCTCTAATTGGTTAGCGGTTAACACTAACGCAAAACAGCTGTGCTCATCATGCGTCAATCCCCAGCGGGCGGCGAGTTGATCTAATTCAGACTGACGTTGAGGAACTTCACAAAGTAAGGCTAGTTGCACTGCATTCTCCGATATCAAACAATATCTATCTCACCCATTATTGGAGATAGAAGCTTTAGGCGGCGAATTATAGCACTACAAATCACGCTTGGCTCTGGTATCACAACCTAACATAAGGATAAGATAGACCATGGTCTTAAGTAGCGAATAACTTACCTCGCTGAAAAGGAATTGTGATGAATATAGCTGTTCGCATCGATGATTTAGATCGCGACATTCTTAACGCGTTAATGACGGATGCGCGAGTGCCTTATGCTGAAATGGCGAAACGTTTTAACGTCAGCCCTGCAACTGTCCATGTGCGGGTTGAAAAAATGCGGGCCTCCAACATTATTACCGGGACCGAGGTAATCGTTAACCCAAAATTATTAGGTTATGACGTATGCTGCTTTATTGGTATCAACCTTTATGCTGCGCGTGATTACCACTCAGCGCTTGAAAAACTCAATCAGCTCGATGAGGTTGTCGAAGCGTATTACACCACAGGCGCTTACAATATTTTTGTTAAATTGATGTGTCACTCAATTGAAGAACTGCAGCATGTATTGATCAATAAGTTGCAAGCCATTGAAGAAGTACAATCAACAGAAACCTTAATTTCACTGCAAAATCCGATCAATCGAAATGTAAAGCCATGATATTTTTCGAGATGTTAATATATGGAGTTATTTAAAGAGTATGCTTTTCCTGCTTTACTCTCTTTTTTCTCTGCGTTTTTGGCAACTAAACTAGCATTTAGTAAGTATAAAAGTGAAAAACGCTGGGATGAGAAGAAAGAAAAATATGCTTTAGTAATCGAATCTGTGGAATATGTTGTAGCTTTCTATAATTCACAACATTTAAATACGACAAGTATTGCCAAATTTAATAACAACGATGAAGAGTTAAATAGCTCTATGAGAGCTATCCAAAAATATGCAGCAATAGGTAAACTCTATTTCTCAAAAGAGTTTGCCAAGGTCTTATATTCTTTTCATACAGAGTTAGAGAATAAATTGTATAACTTACAGGAGCGCTATGAGTGTGCTAATGGTAACAAAGAAGAAGAGTTTAGAATTGAGCTACAATATCACGCTTCTGTTAGTAACCATGCTTTAACCACATTACATAAATTACTAAAAATTGCAGACAAAGATTTAATAAAATAAAAAAAGCGAGCCCAAGCTCGCTTTTTTATCAACATCTAATCGATTATTTTTTTAAACGTTCAGCACGCTCAGCACCTTCTGCCGCCAACCATTCTGCTACTGTTTTCGCAAAATAGGTCAACACGCCATCAGCACCAGCACGTTTAAAGCACATTAGTGATTCCATCACAGTTTCACGCTCTTTAAGCCAACCATTTTGGAAGGCAGCCATGTGCATCGCATATTCGCCAGACACTTGGTAAGCATACGTTGGCACTTGTAGCTCTGATTTCACACGACGTACCACATCTAAATACGGCATTCCCGGCTTCACCATCACCATATCAGCACCTTCGCTGATATCCATTGCCACTTCATGCAACGCTTCATCACTGTTAGCAGGATCCATCTGGTAGGTTTTTTTATCCCCCCCTTTAAGATTGCTGCTTGATCCTACTGCATCACGAAACGGGCCATAGTAATTTGACGCATATTTAGCTGAGTAAGCCATAATTTGCGTATTAATATGACCCGCTTGTTCCAATGCTTCACGGATTGCACCAATACGACCATCCATCATATCAGAAGGAGCAACAACATCAGCCCCGGCTTCAGCATGAGATAACGCTTGTTTGATCAAAATCTCAGTGGTGATGTCATTAAGCACATAACCTTCATCATCAATGATGCCATCTTGACCATGAACCGTGAACGGATCTAAAGCGACATCGGTAATCACACCCAGCTCTGGTACATGCGCTTTTAATGCACGAACCGCAGTTTGCACTAAACCGTCAACGTTATATGCTTCTTCAGCTAATTCAGATTTAAACGGTTGTGATACCACTGGAAATAACGCAATTGCAGGCACACCAAGACTGGCGATATACGCTGCTTCTTCTAACAATAAATCAATTGATAAACGCTCAATACCCGGCATTGAAGCGACACTTTCACGACGATTAGTGCCTTCAAGTACAAACATTGGGTAAATAAGATCATTAACTGATAACTGGTTTTCCGCCATCAAACGACGACTAAAATCATGCTTACGGACTCGACGCATACGACGTCCGGGAAACGCACCTTGAATAGATACTGACACGGTAAACTCCTTACAGATTAATGAATATTGATAATATCACTCACACCACCAAGGTGGGATTAAATTGCAAAAAAAGCTTGGCTAACTTGGTAAGAATTATTGACAACATCTATGGCTGATTCACCACGACACTCACCAATAACGGCAGCAATATGGGGTAAATACAACGGTTCATTACGGCTCGATTTAGGCTTAGGACGATAATCACGCGGTAATAAATAAGGACTATCAGTTTCAATCATTAACCGTTGGCTTGGAATATGTTTCACAATTTGGCGCAGCTCAGTGCCTCGGCGTTCATCACAGATCCAACCGGTAATACCAATATGTAAATCAAGTGCTAAACAATCAGTGAGTTCTTGCTGTGAGCCGGTAAAACAATGCACAACTGCTGCGGGTAATTTATCGCGCCATGGTTTTAAAATAGCTAAAAAACGCTCATGAGCATCACGACAATGCATAAACACGGGTAAGTTAAGCTCTGCAGCTAACGCCAGTTGGGCTTCAAACACCGCTTCTTGCTGCGGACGAGGTGAAAAATCACGATTAAAATCCAACCCACACTCACCAATGGCAACCACCTGTGACAGTTGTGCTAAAGCACGAATCTGAGGTAAAGCGAAATCTGTTACCGATTTTGCATCATGAGGATGAACGCCTGCAGTGCTATAACAATAATCAGGCCACTGCTGAGCCAGTTGCTGAGCGGCAATACTTTCTTCAATGCTGGTACCGGTAATAACCAGTCCTTTTACTCCAACTGCTTGCGCGCGAGTAATAACATCGGCGCGATCTTTATCAAAGCGGCTGTTGGTCAGATTAATACCAATATCTATCATTTTTTTCCATTCTTTGATGAACTCGTCTTTACCTCAGTATATCGAGCCTCGAATTGACTGACTATGTGATAATCACATTATTATAGACATAAAAAAACCGACACCAAGGTCGGTTTTTTTCATCATCACAGGGGGATAAACCCTATTCTTTGCTGATGCTCTTTATGTCTTGCGGCTCATCTTCATCGCCATATTCGTCTTCATCATCTTTACGAATGTAAAAACGTGAGAAGAATAAGCCGACTTCAAATAGCAAGCACATCGGCACCGCTAACAAGGTCTGAGATAAAATATCAGGCGGTGTTAACAACATACCGACCACAAACGCTGCCACGATAATATATGGGCGTTTACTGCGTAACGTTTCAGGATCGGTAGCACCGGTCCAACACAACAGAATAATCGCGACAGGGATCTCAAATGCAATACCGAACGCCATAAATAGCGACAATACGAAATCGAGATAACTTGAAATATCTGTTGCAACTTCAACTCCTTGCGGAGCGACGCTGGTAAAGAACTTAAACACCAATGGAAACACAACAAAATAAGCAAACGCAACACCGGCATAAAACAGCAATGAGCTGGAAACCAGTAATGGCATAATAAGCTTACGTTCATGCTTGTATAAACCAGGAGCTACAAACGCCCACAGTTGATACAAAATCATTGGTACAGCAATAAACACAGCGGTAACTAAAGTGAGTTTTATCGGTGTAAAGAACGGTGACGCAACATCTGTTGCAATCATAGTGGCACCGATTGGCATACGTTCAACCAAAGGTGCTGCTACAAACGCGTAAATGTCTTTCGAAAACCAAACTATACAGACAAAAACTACTAGCACGCTGATGAGAGAGCGCAGGATCCGTGTACGCAGCTCAAGTAAATGGCTGAATAACGGCTGCGAATCTTCGACAGTCGACATAGTGATGTAATTTATTCCTGCTTATTAGAAGTCGTTGCTGAGGGTTGCTCGCTTTTATCAGCATAGGGACGTTGCACATCAGAGGCGACTTTTTTAAGTTCATCAACCGACTCTTGCAATTCAGGCGCGATGTCCTTCATTCCCATTTGCTCAGCTTTTTTTAAATTGGCTTGCAGTTCCTGAATTTTCAGTTCCTGAGACAATTCATCTTTGACTGAGTTTGCCATATTACGGGCTGCACCTATCCACTGCGATACAGTACGTATCGCAACGGGTAGACGTTCCGGCCCCAGTACTACCAATCCCACCACGGAGATCAGCACTAACTCCCAGAACCCGATATCAAACACGTCTTAAACCTGCTCTTTGTCTTTTTGACTCGTTGTTGTCTGATCAGCTGCTTGCTGTTCATCCGTAATTTTCTTTTGTTCAAAATCTGCATCTGTTGTTTCTTTTTTAGCTGCAGGTGCTGAATCATCATCACCAATCGCTTTTTTGAAACCCTTAACAGCAGAACCTAAGTCGCCACCTAATGTGCGTAACTTCTTAGTTCCGAACAACAGAACAATGATCAGTGCAATAATTAATAATTGCCAGATACTGATACCACCCATGCTTATTTTACCTCAGCTTTATGTGGTTAATAACGGAGTGCGTTGTTACACGCAACTATAAGTATAGGCGAAACCTACAGCGACTACTGTCGACAGGCTCGCCATCCCAGCAACCAAAATACCGCTCCTGCTCCAGCTGCAATAGCAGGATAGGTGGTAACATGATCACCGAAAAGTATGGCAGCACACACCATCATGGTGGCACCAATACCAAAATAAAATCTTGCCTTACCTTGGTTACGCCGACTATCCATGAAATTATCATAGAGTGTATCGAGTCGTTGATTCATAACCTTGCCTTGGCGCAAACTGTCGTAAAGTAATTCAGGTAATTCTGGTAACTTTTCAGCCCAAAATGGCGCTTTACTCTTTACTGCATCAATAATGGCTTGTGGGCCAACTTGACGTGACATCCAATCTTCTAAAAATGGTTTTGCTGTCGCCCATAAATCAAGTTGTGGGTACAGCTGGCGTCCAAGACCTTCAACATAAAGCAATGTCTTTTGTAACAACACTAATTGCGGCTGCACTTCCATATTAAATCGACGTGCAGTATTGAATAAATTCAACAATACATGCCCAAATGATATTTCACATAACGGCTTTTCAAATATGGGTTCACACACGGTACGAATAGCAACTTCAAACGCGTCAATATTGGTATCTGCGGGTACCCAACCTGAATCAACATGCAATTCGGCCACTTTTCGGTAATCTCGATTAAAGAAAGCCAGTAAGTTTTCAGCCAAATAACGTTTGTCTTCACGATTAAGCGTGCCGACAATACCACAATCTAATGCTATCCATTGTGGATCATGTGGGTGCTCATAGGAAACAAAAATATTCCCTGGGTGCATGTCAGCATGAAAGAAACTATCACGGAACACTTGGGTAAAAAATATATTTACCGCATTTTCTGATAATAATTTCAGATCAGTACCGTTAGCTTTTAAGGCATCAAGGTCAGAAACCTGAATCCCGTAGATTCGCTCCATCACCAGTAAATTCACACTGCTGTAATCAGTAAAGACCTCAGGCACATACAGGGTGTCATCACCTTCAAAGTTACGTCGAAGTTGAATGCCATTCGCTGCTTCACGCATTAAATCCAGTTCATCAAGTAAGGTTTTTTCGTATTCCCTTACCACTTCAACTGGACGTAATCGCCGTGCTTGTGGTTGAAGCCGAGAAACTATCTCGGCCATCCTGTACATCAGCTTAATATCTGCTTCAATAATAGGACGAATATCAGGACGAATGACTTTAAATACAATTTCACGGCCATTTTCTTTCATGGTCGCAGTATGAACTTGTGCAATCGAAGCTGAAGCTAACGCTACCTCATCAAAATCATCAAACCATTGCTCAATCGGGCCACCTAATGATGCTTCAATCGTACGTCTCGCTAATTGACCATCAAACGGGGCCACTTGATCTTGCAATAACGCTAATTGATCGGCGATATGGGGAGGGAACAAATCACGTCGAGTCGACATCATCTGCCCAAACTTGATCCACACCGGACCTAATTCTTGTAACGCTAACCGTAATCGCTCACCTAACGGTTTATCTGGATATTCATTTTTAATCCAGAATAACGATTTACGTAATTTTTTTGGCAATACTGTTCGTGGGTCTTGCGGAATAAAATCATCCAAACCGTAACGTAATTGCACTTCAATAATACGGTAAAGACGTTTAAATTCACGAATAGTCATCATGGCTATTATCGCTCAAGTAGCTGATTTAATCGGGCCTCAAAACAGGCAACATCTGATTTCAAGTCATCAACTTGATCAGCAAAATACGCGATCTCTAATGGCTGTGGTAATAATTTCCACTCTTCCGTTAGTGTTTGAGCTACATTTCGCTGGCGTTTTAGTAATCGCTGCTGAATAAACTGTCCACTTGATTTGATGCCGCTAACCACCGTATGCGCCACAACATCCCCACTGTAATAAGCGAGCTTTTCTTCGATATCTGGCTTTAATCCACCTAATAAACTAGAAAAATGCTGGGCGAGTTGTAAGTCACCATCAAGAGATAACTTATCAGCTTTAATTAACTGAGTGAGATTGGCTTGCTGGCGTAATTCAGGCAGCGCCGTTAAATTAAGGGCCAATTGACAATCGACCTCACCCTCATAAGCCGCTAATACATCAATTTGCTGACTAAAAACAAAATATAGCGTTTTGCCAAATTCATTCAGAACCACGCTAATCACTTTTCCGCGTAAGCGTGACAAACGACGCTGACTATCAGCATCGTCTTTTACTAATTGATTAAGCGCTGTTTCTACCGCGCCAGTAACAAATGCATCTATTGGCATAGGGGCCTCAGAACTTATAACCACGGTGCAAAGCAACAATACCGCCAGTTAAGTTGTAATAGGTTGTCTGATCAAACCCAGCATCGTCCATCATTCCTTTCAATGTTTCTTGATCAGGATGCATACGAATAGACTCAGCTAAATAGCGATAACTTTCGCTATCATGAGCAATGATTTCACCGATTTTCGGTAATAAATGAAATGAGTAAGCGTCATATATTTTTGATAAAGGCTCTAAAATCGGCTTAGAAAACTCTAGCACTAATAAACGACCACCGGGTTTTAATACACGGTACATCGAACGTAATGCTTGTTCTTTATCGGTAACGTTACGCAAGCAGAAGCTGATCGTAATACAATCAAAATAATTATCAGGAAAAGGCAGTTCTTCGGCATTTGCTTGAACATAACCAACGTTACCAATCACGCCGCTATCACGTAGCTTACTGCGGCCAACTTTTAGCATTGAGTTATTAATATCGGCTAAAATAACTTGTCCACTGTCACCCACAATACGAGAAAATTTAGCGGTTAAATCACCAGTACCACCGCCTAAATCAAGCACGCGTTGACCACGGCGCACACCACTGCAGTCAATCGTGAAACGCTTCCAAACGCGATGAATACCCATCGACATTAAATCATTCATAATGTCGTACTTTGCCGCTACTGAATGGAATACTTCAGCAACCATGGTTGCTTTTTCCTCTTTGGCCACGGTACGAAAGCCAAAGTGGGTCGTGTCTTGTGTGGTGTCCGTCATGCTCAATCCATTATGTGTCCTCGCGCTCATTCCATTATCACAATAAAATAGCTGACGAGGATTAAATTCATTTATTCAACTGGCTTAGTGTACTTGATGGTTGTCGTTTGCTCAAAGTGGTTTACTCTTTAAGCACTACAAATCAGACTCAGTCGCTGAAGTGATATGTGAAAAACCTCTCGCATCATGCAACTGTGACTGCGATTTTTCAACTAATTGCGAGCTAATATCACGCTTCACTTCTACCCCCAATAACTTAAAACTTTCAGCTTGACGAATAACATTCCCTCGCCCACTGACTAATTTATTCATGGCGCTATGATAACTTTGACTGGCCTTATCTAATGACGTACCTAATCCTTCCATATCGGTAACAAATAAGCGTAATTTGTCGTATAACTTACTTGCTCGATCAGCAATTTCTTTGGCATTTTGATTTTGACGTTCATTACGCCATAAATTATTAATGGTTCTCAGTGCCACCAGCAAAGTCGTTGGGCTAACCAACATAATATTGAGATCCATTGCATCACGAATCAGTTTAGGATCAGCAGCAATCGCGGCTTGAAAAGCAGGTTCAACCGGAATAAACATCAATACATAATCCAAACTTTGAACGCCATGCAACTGATGATAATCTTTGCGGCTTAAACCTCGCATGTGTGCTCGCATTGAAGCAATATGCTCACTCATTGCCAGTTCTCGCGCCGCCACAGTGTCGGCATTAAAGAACCGTTCATAAGCCACTAATGACATTTTAGCATCAACCACCACATCTTTTTGCTGAGGTAAATGCACCACCACATCTGGCTGATAGCGTTTGCCATCTTCATTTTCTAGGCTGACTTGGGTTTGATATTCATGCCCTTCACGCAGTCCTGATTCGGTTAATACCCGCGCGAGTACCACTTCTCCCCAATTACCTTGAGCCTTATTATCACCTTTAAGCGCTTGAGTTAGATTCACCGCTTCCTGCGCCATTTGCTCATTGAGTTGTTTAAGATGATTAATTTGATGGACCAGAGTATGACGTTCGCGGGATTCTTGTGTGAAGTTATCGTTAACTTGTTTTTTAAAACCTTCCAGCTGCTCTTTCAATGGCATTAATAAACGCTGAAGACTGATTTTATTCTGCTCATCGACACTCCGAGTTTTGTGTTCAAACAATTTATTAGCAAGGCTTTCAAATTGCACCCGTAATCGCTCTTCGGCATTTTCTAATAATTGAATTTTTTCTTCGGCCGATTTTTGTTCTTCAAAATGACGGGCATCTTGTTCACGTAAATCCGCTTCAAGACCAGCATTAATGATTCGTGCGTTATCTAATTGTTCTGATAAATACAGTTTTTCATTTTGAAGCGCTTCAAAATGACGCATTTTTTCAACCGCAGCCGATAAATTACCATGCAGTTGTCGAATTTCATGGGTTAGGCGATCACGCTCGTCATCCATCTGCTCGAGTTCTTGATTACGCTCATTTAACTGCTGCTGTAATTGTTGCTCACGTAATTGCAATAACCGACTATCAGCCTCTGCTTGCTGCTGATGTAATTGTAATGTTTGCTCAAAACGTCCCTTTAACCATAGTGTGGTAATAACACTCGCCACTGTCGCGCCAGAGATCGCTGCCAACAGGGAAATCATGCCACCACTCAACCATTCCGTCATATCAAATACTCTACAAAAAACACGCTTCCATTTCTGTTGTAAGGCTAAGTCGATACTGGATAAATGTCCAGTTCAGTGATTTTTATTGATAGTACTATCACTGTTTATTGTTGCCACTCAACGCGTTAAACGCATCATAAACACCCCCTTCATCATTTGCCCCATAAAAATAAAGCCTGTCACAATGACAGGCTTAATCATAACGTCTACTCAAGCAACCTTTGGCCGCAATCACTCACACCTTATCGGTTGTGAGTACCGTTTGATGCCAGCTTTTACCCCATTTTGACCACAACACAAATAAACCAGGAATCAGTAACCACATCTGTAGGGTCATCAACATTGGCGTTGCTAAATCTAAACGCTGAGTCAAACTTACCATCACGCCAGCACCACTCATCTGAAATAGGCCTAACAATGCCGCAGCAGTACCTGCACGATCACCAAAAGGCGCTAATGCTTTACCTGCCGCAGAGCCTAAGACAAAAGCAAACCCAAATGAGCAGATAAAAATAGGCACCATAAATGCCCATGCTTGATTGATTGTACTCAGAGCCAACATTAAACCACCAGCGGCAGCTAAAATAATCAATCCGGTTTGCAATGTTGCTCGCGTACCAAAACGATCCATAAATTTAGGCGCAACCATGCATGCTGTAATATTTAATGCCGCATTAATGCCAAACCATAACGTAAATTGGTTCATGTCTGCCCCAAGATGGCTCATTAACCATACCGGAGCCGACGTCACATACGCTAAAATAACCGCCATTGATAACATGCACAGACTCGCATGGTATAAAAAAGTAGGTTCACGTAATACCGACCAATAACGACTCAGACTTAACGTTGAACCACTCACATGAGTATTCGTAGGACGGGTTTCTTTAAACATCGTCATAATGAACAGCCCAGCAACGAGTGCAAAGCCTGCCATAAAACTAAAATTTGAACGCCAACCAAACTCATGGGTTAACCAGGTTCCTAATAACGGTGCTAAAGCGGGAATAAAACAGATTGCACCATTTAAGTAACTGATCATACGACCACTTTTTTCAGCACCAAAACTATCACGCACCGCAGAGAATGCCGCAACAGAAGTCGCACAAGCACCAAACCCTTGTAATAAACGCGCCGTTAAAAGCATGTCTAAATTGGTGGCTAAATACGCCATTAAGGCACTAAAACCATAAATAACAATCCCAGCTAACGCAATCGGGCGGCGTCCAAAACGATCCGCTAATGGTCCTGCCAATAATTGCCCCAAACCAAGGCTGAACATAAACCATGTCACGGTATCTTGTACACGCACAGCATTAACCCCAAAACTATCGGCAATAGCTGGGAAAGCGGGTAAATAAATATCAATAGCCAACGGGCTAAATAGCACCAAAACCACCATTAAAGTGACTAATTTGGTATCGGTAGTAGGGGGTGTCGACGAGGTCATATGTTGTTCCTAAAAGATGATCGCGCCAAGTTTACGGCTTTAGAGATATGAATAGAAATGGTATATATTCAATAGCACTTTTCCTTTGGGGAATATCAGCAATGATAGCTATTGCTCCTATGCTCGCCGAAATAACACCGCCCTATCGAAAATATAATAAATGCCAATCAATTACTGATTCGCTAATTGAAGCCAACCGCCAAACACGCTAACGTAACTATATTAACTTACTTACTCAGCTGAATGTTTGCTGGTGTTATGTAAGTTCACCGTTTATGTCATCGCCTCGATGATGCTTTAATTAAAGGACGAAAACATGCAAGCTGCAATTTCGCAACGTGTTGAACAAATCCGCCACTGGCTCACTGAAAATCAGTTAGATGCATTATTGATCCCTCACGAAGATGAGTTTTTAGGTGAATACATTCCTGATCATAATGAACGCCTACACTGGTTAACTGGATTTACTGGCTCTGCAGGTGCTGCCATTATTACTCGTGATGATGCTGCTGTTTTTGTTGATGGTCGTTATGTAGTACAAGTACGTAAACAAGTCCCGAGTGATGTTTTTCAATACTGCCATCTTATCGAACAGCCACCAGTGCAATGGGCACTTGATAATTTAGCCACTGGTAGCAAAATTGCGATTGATGCTCGCCTTCATAGTGCAGCATGGCTTAAAAATGCCACCACCACTATTGATGGTGAATTAGCCTTAGTGTGTATTGATGAAAACCCCATTGATCAACTATGGCTAGACCGCCCAGCGCCTGTATTGTCTGACGCCCAATTAATGGGGCTTGAATTTGTTGGCCAAGCAAGTACAGATAAGCGCCAACAAATTGCTGCTTTACTAACAACACAAAAAGCCAATGCTGCCTTTTTAAGTCAGCTCGATAGTATTGCATGGTTACTCAATATTCGTGGTGATGACGTCCATTGCCTACCTGTATTACTTTCAGCTGCAATTATTCACAGCGATGCTTCAGTTGATTTTTATATCGACCATCACCGCTTACCAGAAGGCTTTGCCGCCCATGTAGGTGCTGGCGTGACCATCTGTAAACCGGAGCAACTAGCAACTGGGCTAGCCGCTCTTGCAGGTAAACGAGTACTATTTGATTCAACAAATAGTAACGCATGGGCAGCGCAACAATTAACAGAGGCAGGAGCCCTATTAATTGAAGCAGCAACCCCAACCTTACTGCCAAAATCGACTAAAAACGCCACCGAGATGGCGGGTATGAAAGCGTGTCATATTCGTGATGGCGTCGCGATCAGTAAATTCTTAGCCTGGATTGATGCGCAAGTTGCGACAGGTCATTTACTGGATGAAGCCCAATTATCAGATCAACTGTGGCAATTCCGTCAGTTAGATCCAAGTTGCAGTGATGTGAGCTTTGATACCATTTCAGCGGCAGCAGGCAATGCGGCAATGTGCCACTACAATCACCTTAACCAACCGCAGCCAAGTAAACTGCAAATGGATACCGTGTACTTAGTCGATTCAGGTGGTCA
Organism: Photobacterium sp. NCIMB 13483; assembly: GCF_003025475.1. NCBI lineage: Bacteria > Pseudomonadati > Pseudomonadota > Gammaproteobacteria > Vibrionales > Vibrionaceae > Photobacterium > Photobacterium sp. NCIMB 13483. The sequence continues at coordinate 8,386 of NZ_PYLV01000024.1, read as the reverse complement.
ATATCCAGACGGTACTACCGATATTACTCGTACTATTGCCATTGGTCAGCCGGGTGATGAGGTGAAGCAAGCCTTTACTTTAGTCTTAAAAGGTCACATTGCATTAGCATCTGCACGTTTCCCTAAAGGCACCACAGGTAGCCAACTTGATGCGTTAGCACGCCAACATTTATGGGCGTATGGGTTTGATTATGATCATGGTACTGGTCACGGTGTTGGTCACTTTCTAAGTGTCCATGAAGGACCGCAACGGATTGCCAAAGCCTATAATCCAACGGCATTATTGCCAGGTATGGTGTTGTCTAATGAACCTGGATATTATCGCGCAGATGCATTTGGTATTCGTATTGAAAACCTTGAAGCGGTAGTAGAAGTGGCAACCCAAGGTGATATGTCGGTAATGGGATTTGAATCGCTAACTCGCGCCCCGATTGATAAGCGTTTAATTGATTTAAGCTTATTAACAGATATCGAACTCGCGTGGCTTAACCATTACCACCACACCGTGTTTGAGGTTATTAGTCCAGCCTTAGACGGTGATGATTTAGCATGGTTAACTCAAGCAACAGCACCATTACAACGCTAATAATAACGTCGCATTAATAATAAAAAAGCCAGTGCATCACCTTTTGCACTGGCTTATTGTGACCTTCAAATGTGGTTACCCCGAGTAAACCGCATCCCAGTCTTTCCACACCACCTCAAATCCTCGCCGCTTCACCGCTATAGCAACCTCTGCCACACTGCGATCATCACTGATTGCAAATTGCTCTAACTCTGGCGTGTCATCAGCATAACCGCCCGGCTGGGTTTTTGAACCCGCTGATAGGCTAGTTACCCCTAGTGGTAATACATTATCGCGAAAATAGGCTGATTCACGAGTGGATAACGATAACTCAACGTCATGATTAAATAACCGATAAGCACAGATTAATTGCACTAACTGGCGATCAGTCATTATTGATTTAGGCTCAATACCACCAGTACACGGCCGCAAACGTGGAAATGAAATCGAATAACGACTTTGCCAATACTGGCGCTCAAGATAGGCCAAATGGCTCGCAACAAAAAAACTGTCCGTGCGCCAATCATCCATTCCTAATAGCGCTCCAATCCCTATTTTATCAATACCAGCTTGTGCCAATCGATCCGGTGTTTCAAGTCGATAATCAAAGTTGGTTTTATTACCGCGTAAATGGTGCTCGGCATAAGTTCGAGCATGATAGGTTTCTTGATACACCATCACCGCATCTAAACCTAAACTTTTCAGCTCTCGATATTGCTGTTGTTCAAGCGGCTGAACTTCCATCGCAATATGATTAAAGTGGGATTTAATTTGAGGCAATGTATGCCTGAAATAGTCCATACCAACTTTAGTTTGATGCTCACCGGTTACCAACAACACACTATCAAACAGAAGTGCTTTGATCGCTTTACATTCTCGCTCAATATCAGCGGTAGTTAATGTGCGTCGCTTAATTCGATTTTCCATTGAAAAACCACAATAAGTACACGCATTAGCACACAAATTAGAGAGATATAATGGCACATAAAAATGTATCGCATAACCAAACCGCTGCCGCGTTAATAATGCTGCTTGTTGTGCCATTGATTCTAAATAAGGCTCCGCGGCGGGTGAGATTAACGCTTTAAAATCATCAAGATCACGATCCGGTTTAGCCAGTGCACGTTCAACATCTGCAGCCGTTTTAGCGTAAATCGATAGGCGAATATCATTCCAATCCAATTGCCGCCATACATCAACAAAACTCATTCTCGCTCCTTAGCATTCACTATCGAGAAAAGCCGTTAATGGACTGGATGCAACAGCATGACTCACTGTACCCGCTAATCCCGCTTTATAAGCCATACGACCACTAATAACCGCCCATTTAAATGCTTCTCCCATCGCAACCGGATCAATAGCAGTCGCAATAGCGGTGTTAACTAAGACAGCATCTGCTCCCATTTCCATTGCCGCGGCAGCATCAGACGGAGCACCAATTCCTGCATCTATAATCACTGGCACCTGCGCTTGATCGATAATAATTTGCAAAAAATCACGTGATACTAAGCCTTTATTTGAACCTATCGGTGCCCCTAATGGCATCACTGCTGCACAACCCACCTCTTCTAATCGTTTACACAATACCGGATCAGCATGACAATAAGGCAAAACCACAAAGCCTTGTTTCACCAACGCTTCTGCAGCTAACAAGGTTTCAATCGGATCGGGCATTAAGTATTTGGGATCAGGGTGTATCTCTAATTTAAGCCAGTTAGTACCTAACGCTTCACGGGCTAATTGCGCAGCAAATATGGCTTCTTTAGCATTTTTAGCACCCGAGGTATTGGGTAAAAGATTGACTCCAGCAGCCATTAAAGGCGCTAAAATATCATCCGCTTGATGAGCTAAGTCGACCCGTTTCAGAGCCATGGTAACCAATTGAGACTCCGAGGCTAATAACGATGCGGTCATTACATCACGATGAGAATATTTTCCAGTTCCAGTAAACAACCGTGAATCAAATATTTTATCGGCAATAGTGAGCATGTTAGCCTCCTGCTATAACTTGAAAGAGCGTGATCTGATCGTTATGGTTCAACACTGTTGTTGACCATTCACTACGCGTAACAATGGCTTGATTTATCGCAATTGCAGCGCCCACCGTTGGTAGGGTTAATTGCTCAACTAACTCGGTTAGACATTGTTGTGAATGACACTCCACAGCTTGATTATTTAACCAGACGGTTATCATTGTCATTACACTGTACCTCCATTAACAAGGTGGTGATCACCACAGACGGGACACTGTTGATCAATATTGATTCCAAATTGACGCCACTGCCCTTGTGAACCATCAAATTGAGAAAGGTGATTTACATCAACCATATTCGTCTCAACAATCGCTTTTATGACTGCAAGCGCCTGCATGGTGCCAATAATTCCTACTACAGGCCCCACAATGCCACCACTACGACAATTACGCACTTTGTCCGTATTTGGTACAGCTTGAGGCAATAAACATTGATAACAAGGTCCAATCCCAGTTCTAAAGTCAAACGTCATTAACTGTCCTTGCCAGCCTATCGCAGCCCCTGAAACTAAGCGCTTTCTCGCTGTAAAACAGACATCATTAATCGCATAGCGGGTCGAAAAATTATCACTGCAATCAACCACAATATCAGCTTGATCAACTTCCAACGCTAACTGCAAACCAGCTAATCTCGTTGTGACCGCGCGGTAACGATTAAGTGGATTTAACGCCCGCATTTGAGCACACGCAGCCTGCGCTTTATTACACCCAACATCTGCTTCACGATACAAAACTTGGCGCTGTAAATTCGACACTTCAACTACGTCATCATCAGCAATGACAATCGTACCCACGCCAGCCGCCGCTAAATAAAGCCCAACAGCAGAACCTAAACCACCACCGCCAACAATTAACACCTGAGTATTTTTCAGTTGTTGTTGCCCTAATTCGGCAATATCAGCCACCATCAACTGGCGGCTATAACGCATAAATTCAGCGTCAGAGAGCGCAGTATTTATCATTCCGCCCTCCTACAGCCACATCTTCAGCGTTGGGCACCAATATCTTGTGCAAGGCAGTGATCGCAAGTGCAGGATTCGTCGCTTGAGTAATAGCACTCACAACAGCCACGCCAGAAACTCCGGTACGCCACACTTTTGCGACACGCTCAATGGTAATGCCACCAATCGCGACAGTTGGTACTCGAGCACCAATCAATTTTTGATAAAGCGCTAATCGGCTCACGCCTTGAGGTAATGACGGCATATCTTTAGTTGATGTCGCAAAAATATGCCCCAAAGCGATATAACTGGGCTGATATTCAAGCGCACGTAAGATTTCATAATAACCATGGGTAGAAATGCCAAGCCGTAATCCCGCTTGTTGAATCGCAACTAAATCAGCGCTATCAAGATCCTCCTGACCAAGATGAACACCATAAGCATGATGCTTAATTGCCAGCAGCCAATAATCATTAATGAACACCTGAGCTTGAGCTAACTCACCAGCAACAATGGCTTGTTGGATTTGGTGTTCCAGATCGGATACTTGGGAGTTTTTGATCCGTAATTGGGTAGTTTTAACACCGAGCTGTAATACCCGCTCAACCCAATCAGCGCTCTCTAGCACAGGATATAATCCAAGCTTACTCGCCCCTAAAGCCGCAAATGGAGCTACCTCTTGACCATCAATTAACCATCCAAGTTGTTTTATTTGAGGATGATTTATCGTTAAAGCACGAGGAAATACTTTGGCATCTGTAGGCCAAACAAGCTCACCTTGTGTACGATAATTATGATCTTGATAACTGTGTTCGTGATAACTCCGCGCATAAGCACGTGCCAATACCACTACATCTTCCAATGGATAATCAAGCGCAAGTGCCACCAATAACATTGCCCGTTGTGCCTCACTGGCACCACTATGACGACAATACACTGCTCGAGCCTGCCCTTGATGATGCCAAATATCCACACAACCATCATTCACGGGAAATCCACAGACCACTAAGCTAGGATCTGCAGCGACTTTTTGTTGCAACTGAGCTAATTCAGTAAAAGGGGCGAGCCACTGATCCCAAATTTGATACGTTGGAGGGGCACAATCTTCATCTGCAGCAACAAAATTAAACGCTAATGAGCATGCCTTAGTCATAGTTTTGATATCAATTAATGGTTCGTTGCTATGCACCGTTACTGTCACTGTATCGCCTAGTAGGTATAACTCAGCAGGTACTAACAGTGGTTCGATGTGCATTAATAATGGCATTAGATGAGGGGGAAGCGATAACGTGTTCATTGATTAATCCTCTTTAGCAGGGTGATACAACTCACTGCCACGAGCTCGAAATTCCGCCGCTTTTTGTTCCATACCTACACGAGGGTTATTACTCAACGTAATATCTATTGGTGATAGCGTTTTCGCGTAATCTCGAACTTCTTGAGAGATTTTCATTGAACAAAATTTAGGGCCACACATTGAACAAAAGTGAGCCACTTTGCCAGATTCTTGCGGTAAGGTTTGATCGTGATAATCTCGAGCAGTTTGTGGGTCAAGGCCTAGATTAAATTGATCTTCCCAACGAAACTCAAACCGTGCTTTTGATAATGCATTATCACGAACTTGTGCTCCAGGGTGGCCTTTGGCTAAGTCTGCCGCATGCGCACACAGCTTGTACGTGATCAAACCGACTTTTACATCATCTTTATTAGGTAATCCTAAATGCTCTTTTGGTGTCACGTAACACAGCATTGCACAGCCATACCAACCAATCATGGCCGCTCCAATACCAGAAGTAATATGATCATAACCCGGCGCAATATCTGTTGTCAGAGGTCCAAGTGTATAAAATGGCGCTTCATGACAATGTTTAAGTTGCTCATCCATATTAGCTTTAATCATATGCATCGGCACATGACCTGGACCTTCAATCATCACCTGAACATCATATTCCCATGCAATTTTGGTTAACTCTCCTAGCGTGCGTAATTCACTAAACTGCGCTTCATCGTTGGCATCAGCAATAGAACCAGGACGCAAACCGTCCCCCAATGAGAGCGAGATATCATACTGAGCACAAATCTCACAAATACTGCGGAAATTTTCATACAAAAAACTTTCTTGATGATGCGCCAAACACCACTTAGCCATAATTGAGCCGCCACGAGAAACAATCCCTGTCACCCGTTTAGCCGTCATAGGTACATACCGTAATAAAACACCAGCATGAATAGTGAAGTAATCGACACCTTGCTCAGCTTGCTCTAATAACGTATCTCGAAAAACATCCCAATTTAGATTTTCCGCAACGCCCTTTACTTTTTCTAATGCTTGATACATCGGTACGGTTCCAATTGGTACCGGACTATTACGAATGATCCATTCTCGTGTTTCATGAATATTACGTCCCGTCGAGAGATCCATCACAGTATCTCCTCCCCAGCGGGTCGACCATACTAATTTCTCAACTTCTTCTTCAATGGATGAACTGACGGCGGAATTACCAATGTTAGCATTAACCTTTACTAAAAAATTTCGCCCAATAATCATTGGTTCGACTTCTGGGTGATTGATATTTGCAGGAATAATCGCGCGCCCAGCCGCAACCTCTTGGCGCACAAATTCAGGCGTGATTTGTAAAGGAAGATTAGCACCAAAATTAACGCCAGGATGTTGTTGATTTAGCGTTTCATCATTAGAGGGCACTCGCCCCATATTTTCGCGAATCGCAATATATTCCATTTCAGGCGTAACAATACCTTGGCGGGCGTAATGCAGTTGAGTAACACACTTACCGTTATAAGCACGTCGCGTTGGAGCGCGCTGATTAAAACGCAATGAATCCAAACTCTGATTATGTAAGCGTTCATTGGCGTAGTCAGAACTTAATTCAGATAATAATTCAGTATCATTACGCTCAATGATCCACCCTTCGCGCACAGGGGACAAACCACGATAAATATCTATAGAGTGGTCGGGATCGGTATAAAATCCAGAAGTATCATAAACATGAATCGGTTGGTTCGGTTCAAAAATAGGGCTTTGTTTAGGACCACTAATAAGGCTATCAGCTAAAGCGATCTCTCTCATCGGTACTGAAATATCAGCACGACTACCAGTAATATAGACTTTTCGTGAATTAGGATAGGGTTGAGCCGTTAATGACTCGATAAATTGTTTCGCTTCCAATCTCGCTTGCTTGCGATTCGACACAGCAATTTCCTTTCAATGTTATAGGGAAAAATGCTTATCAGATGGGCGTAAACAAGAGCAATGCATACAGTTATGCATCATCAAATACATACAGTGATCCTCAATAAGGATATGCAGTAAAGATAACCTCTTGTTCCCTTCGCAGGTATTAGCCTGATCAGGTTCAACGGATCCCGCAATGCGGTCTCAGCCATATGGCACTCCGACAAGTAAGTGAATTAGTATAAGTACTTTGGTTGTAATCGCAACAGTTTATTAACAATGAACAACACACAGTGACAGATAGCAAAAAGCCGTGCAATTTTCCACGGCTTTTAATTTCATGGTAATCACTACAATGTTTATTGTGAGATAAGTACATCACACTTAAGGTGCTGAGCTAATGTTTCACTTACATCACCAAAAAGATGAATAGTAGATTTGTGATAACCCGTAATAACCAACTTAGCTTCAACTTTTTCAGCTAATTCTTCGATATGCTTAGTAATATCACCATTAGCAATATGTAATCCCGAAACAGGGTAAGATGAAGCTGCCGCTAACTCTGATAATTGTGACATCCGCTGTTTAGCAATTGCATCGTGCTCTTCTTGCAGTTCAATCTCAACATCAATAAAACTCACATTACCAACACCAGGCTCAACATAAGCAACATGCAGTTCAGCATTATTTTGGTCCGCAATGATTCCAGCTTTTACCATTAATTTATGCGCAAATTTATCTTCAGGATTAACAGCAAGTAATATTGTTTGATATAGCGACATAGCCTATCTCCATGAGCCAACGCCCAGTAGTTAATTTCTTAGTTGTGATTATGATGCTATAAATGTAGCTATACAACCAACTATGTGCCGACATTTTAATTTACGCTTAAATCAATGATTGCAGTTATCGAGAGTATTAACCAACTCAACAAGCGATTATTATGACGGTTTTTAATTATCACTTTTAACTGAAACGAGATACCAATGAGCCAATATATATTACTAGGATTCATCGCAATTGGTGGTGCATTCGGCGCCTGCTCACGATACTTAATTTCGGAGCTTTGCGTTATTTTATTTGGCCGTGGCTTCCCATACGGAACATTAACCGTCAATATTATTGGTTCGCTAATTATGGGGCTATTAATGTCGGGATTAAATCAAGGAATGATTGAGGCAGCACCATGGCGCCCAATGATTGGCTTAGGCTTTCTTGGAGCATTAACTACCTTCTCAACCTTTTCAATGGATAACATTGTAATGATGCAGCAAGGTGAGTTTATTAAGGCTGGCTTAAACATCGTACTTAACGTAACCGTCAGTTTGTTTGCTTGTTATATTGGCTATCAACTAATGATGAAAAGCTAATAATCATTCAAACATATAACCGCCGCAAGGCGGTTTTTTTTCGTCAAGATAAAGAGAATAGTGGAAACGCAGGAAACGATATATCAAACTGAATATCTGTCATTACTTTTTTCGTTATAAACGAAAAAAGGCCATCCTTACGGATGGCCTTTTAAAATTTGAAGCCTGGCGATGTCCTACTCTCACATGGGGAGACCCCACACTACCATCGGCGCTATTACGTTTCACTACTGAGTTCGGCATGGGATCAGGTGGGTCCATAACGCTATGGTCGCCAAGCAAATT
>NZ_PYLV01000023.1:0-74490 GCF_003025475.1 Photobacterium sp. NCIMB 13483 | reverse complement strand
GCATGTATCTGTTCAAGTGCTTGTCTTAAAAACATAAAAAAATCCAAGTGCATTAAATACACTTGGATTTTTACACATCTACAGGATCGTTCAACTGATCATTTTGGGCTTAACTGATCAGCATTACCGCATTAGGCGATGGTTTTTTTATATTACGACACGATTAATTATTTAGTTGTGGGCGCATTGCCGGAAACAAAATAACGTCACGAATTGTATGTGTGTTAGTAAATAGCATTACTAAACGGTCAATACCGATACCTTGACCTGCTGTTGGCGGTAAACCATGCTCTAGCGCAGTAATGTAGTCTGCATCATAGTACATAGCTTCATCATCACCCGCATCTTTAGCATTAACTTGTGCTTTAAAGCGTTGGTCTTGGTCTTGAGCATCGTTAAGCTCAGAGAAACCATTCGCTACTTCACGACCACCGATGAAGAATTCAAAACGATCAGTAATGAATGGGTTTTCATCGTTACGACGAGCAAGTGGTGAGATATCTGCTGGGTATTCAGTAATGAATGTTGGTTGCATTAGTTGAGGTTCAGCGGTTTCGCCAAAGATCTCTTCTAATAACTGACCACACGTCCAGAAGCTTTCAACATCAACATGCACAGACTTAGCAATCTTAACCATTAGCTCACGATCAGCAACGCCTTCGTAAGTTAATGCTTGGATTTCTGCATGATCTGGGTTGTATTGCTTGATTGCATCTAGCATGCTGATACGCGCGTAAGGGCCAGCAAATTCAACTTCAAACTCACCATAAGGCATTTTTGAAGAACCTAGAACGTCAATCGCAACGCTGCTTAGCATTTCTTCAGTAAGATCCATTAGATCATGGTAATCAGCGTACGCCATGTAGAATTCCATCATAGTGAATTCAGGGTTATGACGTGGAGATAGACCTTCATTACGGAAGTTACGGTTAATTTCAAATACACGCTCAAAACCACCAACCACTAGACGCTTAAGGTAAAGCTCAGGCGCAACACGTAGGTACATGTCGATGTCTAATGCATTATGGTGAGTCACAAATGGACGTGCTGTTGCACCACCAGGGATCACGTGCATCATTGGCGTTTCAACTTCCATGAAGTTTTTTGTTACCATGAAATTACGGATCGCTGAAACCACTTTTGAACGAATGATAAATGCACGACGAGAATCGTCATTTACAATCAGATCAACATAACGTTGACGGTAACGCATTTCTTGGTCAGTTAAACCATGGAATTTCTCTGGTAATGGACGCAGTGCTTTTGTTAGCAACTCGTAGCTATCCATTTCGATGTAAAGATCACCTTTACCAGATTTATGTAGCGCCCCTTTAACACCGATGATGTCACCGATATCTAGACCAGAATATTTTTCTTTTAGCTCTTTCTGAACATCTTTAGATGCATAAGCCTGAATACGGCCAGATACATCTTGAATTGCAAGGAAAGGACCACGCTTAGCCATTACACGGCCAGCGATTGCAAACACATGACCGGCTTGTTCAAGCTCTTCCTTAGTCATCTCACCGTATTTTGCTTCTAGATCTGCCGCTAAGCTATCACGACGGAAATCATTTGGGTGGCCATTTGCTTTACAACCTTTGCGGATCATGTCTAATTTAGCACGACGTTCAGCAATCAGTTTATTCTCATCTTGTACTTGGTCAGTCATGGGGTATCCCTTAAAATTTTACTGAAATTCGGTTAAAGACCTGATTTCAAGCTAGCTTCAATAAAACGGTCTAAATCACCGTCCAATACTGCTTGGGTGTTTCGATTTTCCACCCCAGTACGTAAATCTTTTATGCGGGAGTCATCCAATACATAAGAACGGATTTGACTGCCCCAGCCAATGTCTGATTTGGTATCTTCACTGGCTTGCTTTTCAGCATTTTGCTTCTGCATTTCATATTCAAACAATTTCGCTTTTAATTGCTTCATTGCTTGATCTTTGTTCTTATGCTGAGAGCGATCGTTCTGACACTGTACAACAAGGTTTGTTGGTAAGTGTGTAATACGTACCGCAGATTCAGTGGTGTTTACGTGCTGACCACCCGCACCTGATGCGCGGTATACGTCAATACGTAAATCAGAAGGATTGATATCAATAACGATATTGTCATCAATTTCTGGATACACAAATGCTGATGCGAACGAAGTATGACGACGGCCGCCTGAGTCAAACGGTGATTTACGCACTAAACGGTGAACACCTGTTTCGGTACGTAACCAACCATAAGCATACTCACCGCTAATACGTACTGTGACAGATTTCAGACCGGCAACATCGCCATCAGAAATTTCAATGATCTCGCTCTTAAAGCCTTTGGCATCAGCCCAACGCAAATACATGCGGAGCATCATTGATGTCCAATCTTGTGCTTCAGTACCACCAGAACCTGCTTGAAGGTCAAGATAGCAATCAGAACTATCATGATCACCAGCAAACATTCGACGAAATTCTAACTTAGCTAACTTAGCTTCAAGCTCAGCTAACTCAGGTTCAATCTCATCAAAGGTTTCTTGATCGTCTTCTTCAACCGCTAACTCAAGTAGACCCGCAACGTCTTCAACGCCTTGGTCTAATAAGTCAATCGTTTCAACTACCGCTTCCAGTGCTGCACGTTCTTTACCTAACGCTTGAGCGCGTTCAGGTTCACTCCATACATCTGGTTGCTCTAACTCTGCATTGACCTCTTCTAGACGCTCTTTTTTAGCATCATAGTCAAAGGTACCCCCTAAGGATGTCAGTACGTGCTGACACATCCTCAAGTCGGTTTTTAATAGGATTAATTTCGAACATCGCCACGCTTCATTACCGAAATGGACATAACCGCAAGATTCTATCGAATTGTAGATAGAATATACAGGGGGAGTGAAAGGTTATCAGAAAATTAATCGAAATATGGTGACAATCTAGGCTGTCGACGCCAAGATCCTCACCACTTTCGGCTAAGTTCTCATGCTGGCATTATTTTGCAGCTAAATGTTCAACCATCAATTGCACGCTACGATTGCCGCGAAACTCATTAACATCGAGGCGATACACCAATTCAATTTGCTGTACTGAAGCATCTGGCCACCGTTTAAGATCAACATTAAATGCTATCGCATCGATCACACTTCCCCCCGCTAACGGCTCAACCATTATTTTTAGATGTTTTCCTGCCACCAGCTTTTGGTGTAATAATCGAAACGAACCATCAAACGTCGGTTCAGGAAATTGTTGTCCCCATGGCCCACCTGCGCGTAATATTTCAGCAGTCTCAAGCGTTAGTTCATGGGGTTGTAGTTCACCATCACTGAGTAATACACCTTGCAATGCATCTTCATCTAACACTTTACGTACTGCGGCATCAAAAGCGAGACTGAAGGCGTCCAATTGAGACTCAGGGATGGTCAATCCAGCCGCCATCGCGTGACCACCAAATTTTAAAATCATACCAGGATGTTGTGTATCAACCACATCTAACACATCGCGCATATGTAATCCGACAATAGAGCGACAAGATCCTTTAATTTCACCGTTGCCTGCATCAGCAAAAGCAATCACTGGGCGATGATATTTATCTTTGATCCGCGAGGCTAAAATACCGATCACCCCTTGATGCCAATCACGTTGAAACAGCACTAAACCATAAGGCATATCTTGCTGATTAAACTGTAACCGTTCACAAATCGCGAGACCTTCTTCTTTCATCCCTTGTTCTATTTCTTTACGAGTTTGATTAAGCGCATCAAGCTCTGACGCCATACGTCGTGCTGCTTGAATATTGTCACACAGCAGTAACTCCACTCCGAATGACATATCGTCTAATCGTCCTGCAGCATTAATTCGCGGCCCAAGTGCAAAGCCAAGATCACTCGCCACTAATCGAGCAGGATCACGATTAGCCACTTCGATTAATGCTTGAATACCAGGGCGGCATTTACCAGCACGAATACGTTGTAAACCTTGATGGACGAGAATGCGGTTATTACCATCTAAAGCCACCACATCAGCAACCGTACCCAGTGCCACTAAATCAAGCAGTTCAGCTAAATTAGGCACGGCCAGCGCTTGTTGTTCAAACCAACCGTTATTACGCAGTTCTGCTCGTAAAGCCAGCATCAAATAAAACGCGACCCCAACCCCACATAATGCTTTTGAGGGAAAACCGCATTGATCAAGGTTAGGATTCACCATCGCATCAGCAGCAGGTAAACAGTCCCCCGGTAGGTGATGATCAGTAACCAGCACTTGTACCCCTTGTGCCTTTGCTGCTGCCACACCAGCAATCGAAGAGACGCCATTATCCACCGTCATGATAAGTTCTGCACCACGATCAATCGCTTGCTGCGCCACTTCAGGACTAAGACCATAACCATCATCAAAACGATTTGGCACTAGGTAATCAACATTGCGACACCCCAACATTTTCAACGCCAACACTGATAATGCAGAACTGGTGGCACCATCGGCATCAAAGTCACCCACAATTATAATGCGAGTATTATTGGTAAGTGCGGTAACTAATAATGTTACTGCATCAGCCATACCATAAAGCTGATTATAATTAAGTAATCCTTTCGCGCCGCGTTCAAGTTCTGCATCATTTGTAATGCCACGGCTCGCATAAATGCGTTGTAAAATAGCGGGGATCTCATTCGAGAAGCCTTGAGGATCGACAACAGGACGACGTTTGATTTCTATCATAATAACGGCTTCTTTAGTGGAATGATTATCTTTTCATCTTAACCAAATCACCGCCAACAAAAAAGCCTGATATCACTATCAGGCTTTTATCCACGATGACCAATGTTAATTAATGGTCGTAATTAGCTTTTCGCTTTGCTATCCAATAATTGCAGTAATGCTGCTGGCGGTTGGTAACCTGGAATCATAGTGCCATCTTCAAGCACGATTGCAGGGGTACCATTCACGCCCATCGCAACACCTAATTGGTATTGTTCCATCACTAAATCAGGACGAGGGGTGATTTTTGATTCATCAAAAGTACCGTTCTTTGCATCATGCATAGCTTTAACACGATCTTTCGCTCCCCAAATAGCACTCATTTGATTGAAGTTACTTGAACGCTCACCACCGCGAGGGAAAGCAAGGTAACGTACCGTAATGCCAGCATCGTTATAACCTTGCATTTCATTATGCAATTTACGGCAATAACCACAGCTAGTATCAGTAAACACGGTTACCACATATTTTTCATTTTTAGCTGGATAAACAATCATGTCTTTATCCATTCCCGCTAATTTAGCTTTGTTTAACTGTGCCATTTTTTGCTCAGTTAAATTCACAGGTTCAGCCCCCGTGTTTTGGTATAAATGACCCGCTAGAAAATATTGTCCGTCATCAGAGGTATAAACAACACCACGTTCAGTCACAACTTCATTTACACCCGCCATTGGCGAAGCCGTAATTGAGCTTGGCGTTAAACCAATGGTTGATAGTTGCTTGGTGATAGCCGTTACGTCAGGCTTTGCTACCGCAGAAAAAGCAGTGAGTGCAATAGTAGTGGCTAGCACGGTGCGACGAATAAAATGCATCTTGTTATCCCTTTTCAAATGATGACAATCTCGATATAAAACAGACCGAGATTTCGACTAAATAGTTTCAATTGCGCTATTATTTTTATCCGCGCAGCATAAATGAAGTATCCCTAAATACAAATATTATCGCTAATTTTAGCTAACAACATCTCATAATTATGCACGAGGATGGTGACTTTGGTGTAATTGTTTCAATCTTTCAGTGGCAACATGAGTATAAATTTGGGTTGTAGAGAGATCACTATGGCCAAGCAACATTTGTACCACACGCAAATCAGCGCCGTAATTAAGTAAATGGGTAGCAAAAGCATGGCGCATGACATGGGGTGATAATGTATCAGCATCAATCCCGGCTAATACCGCATAATATTTAATTCGATGCCAGAATGTTTGGCGGGTCATTTGACGTGCGCGTCGACTTGGAAACAATACATCTGAGCTTTTCTCGCCTAATAATACGGGGCGCCCACTTTCAATAAACTGTTCAATCCAATCAACAGCATTCTCCCCCATCGGCACTAAGCGTTCTTTATCACCTTTACCGGTCACTCTCACCACACCTTGGCGCAAGCTGACTTTATCCATGGTTAATGTAACTAATTCGGTCACACGTAATCCGGTGGCATATAACAATTCCAGCATCGCTTTATCGCGTAATTCAAGTGGATCATTAACATCGGGGGCTTCTAATAACGCATCTACTTGTGCTTCACTGAGATCTTTTGGCAACCGTTTAGGTAACTTAGGCGTTACTAACATTGCACTCGGATCATCAATCCGTACTTTCTCACGGTATAAATATTGAAATAAACGTCGAATCGCCGACACCATACGTGCGCGTGATGTTTGCTTATAGTTTTGATCAAACAGCCATAATTGATAACGTTGTAAATCATCAACTGAGGCGTGAGAAACAGTAATCGCTTGTTGCTGCATCCATTGTTGTAATTTTTTTAAATCATTACGATAAGAGGCAAGAGTATTGTCGGATAACCCTCGTTCCATCCACATCGCATCAAGAAAGCGTTCAATAATAACATCGTCGGTTACCATTTTTACCTCATCATAAGCTGTGTCATAAGACGGTTTAAATACATGGATAAAAACACAGTACTCAGCGCATGATAGGATATTTGTACTAAAAAGTAACCTCGTTATCTATTAATTCAACGGAATATTATACCGTTCAAGACCACGCTAACCTTGAGCTCAACGATCAATAGCGAGTACACTTTGGTTAAAAATAAAAACAGAGGATACACAGCATGAAAATTGGTTTGTTTTATGGCTCAACGACCTGTTATACCGAAATGGCGGCAGAAAAAATTCGTGAATGCCTAGGGGCTGATCTGGTTGAATTACACAATATTAAACACACGCCATTAACGGAAATGAACCAGTATGACATGCTAATTTTAGGCATTTCAACTTGGGATTTTGGTGAAATCCAAGAAGACTGGGAAGCGGTATGGCAACAATTAGATGGCTTACAATTACAACAAAAAACCGTGGCCTTATTTGGGCTCGGTGATCAAGAAGGCTATACCGAGTGGTTTTTAGATGCAATGGGTATGTTGCATGACCAACTCAGCTCAACTGGAGTACAATTTATCGGTTATTGGCCTAATGATGATAGCTATCAATTTCAGGCATCAAAAGC
This sequence comes from Photobacterium sp. NCIMB 13483, assembly GCF_003025475.1. Taxonomy (NCBI): domain Bacteria; kingdom Pseudomonadati; phylum Pseudomonadota; class Gammaproteobacteria; order Vibrionales; family Vibrionaceae; genus Photobacterium; species Photobacterium sp. NCIMB 13483. Next base: position 67,280 of record NZ_PYLV01000023.1, on the reverse strand, counting down.
ATTAACAGCCGATGAATCATTGTTTGTGGGTCTCGCTTTAGATGAAGATAGCCAATACGAATTAAGTGATGATCGTATTCATCAATGGTGTGAGCAAATCATGCTCGAATACGCTCAACTTATCTAAACTTGGATCATATTCATAAAAAAAGGGATGCTCATGCATCCCTTTTTTATATTTCAACAGCTACATTGTTATTGCACTGTTTTATATAACAACGGTGTGCTTATTTTCATCTTTAGATTGTTTACCACCGATGAAACGCGTTATCACTAAAGCAATAACCGTTGGTAATACCCATGCCATACCATAATTAAACATTGGCAATGAACTAAACAACGACATATCAAACTTCAGGTATTTAGCCACATCAATCATACTGAAAATCAGTGATACCAATAACACCACTCGGTATGCTAAGCGTGGATTAGGCAACCACTTGCGAATCAAGGTCAATGCCACTAATGCGATAGCAACAGGGTACAATGCAAACAACACTGGTATCGACAGAGAAATCAGCATATTTAAGCCAACATTTGCGACTACCGCACAGATTATGGCTAACAACACAGCCCACTTTTTATAAGACATTGGCGTTAGGGTACTAAAGTAATCAGCACACGCACTGATTAAACCAATTGCCGTTGTTAAACATGCAAGTAATACAATCGTTGATAAAATAATTTGTCCGGTTGAACCAAACAGCGCCATCACATAAGTCGTTAAAATTGCACCACCATTACCAACGCCAGCAGCAATGCCCGCACTGGTTGCGCCAAGATAAAATAATGACACATAAACAAAGGCTAAACCGGCAGCTGCAATCAAGCCTGCATAAATAAGGTAAGTACAAGTTGTCTTATCATCCGTCACGCCTTTGCTACGAATAACATCAACAATCAGCATACCGAACATCAGTGCAGCAAAGGTATCCATGGTGTTATAACCCTCAAGGAAACCAGTAGTAAACGGTTGAGAGATATATTCACCTTGTGCTGCAATGATGGTTCCTTGTGGATTAATAAAGACCGCAATCGCCAACACCGTTAACACCACAAATAAAGCGGGAGTTAAAAATTTGCCAATCATGTCGATTAATTTACCGCGAGACCAAGCAAAGAACAGTGCTACCGAAAAGAAGATAATAGAAAAGAGGGTTAAACTGGTTTGGCTTGCATCAGTAAGAAAAGGTTTTACTGCCATTTCATAAGCAACAAGACCGGTACGAGGAGCGGCAAACGCAGGGCCAATAATGATAAAAATCAATACCGCCATTAACGTTGCGACCTTTGATGGTAAATCACGAGTCAGTCCCGTCCAACCACCACCCGCTATTGCTACCGCGATAATTCCAATTAACGGTAAGCCTACGGCTGTTACTAAGAACCCTGACATTGCTGATAACATATTCTCACCCGCAAGCTGTCCGGCTAACGGTGGAAAAATAATGTTACCTGCACCAAGGAAGAACGCAAAGGTCATAAAGCCTAGCGCAATGATATCTGTTATTTTGAGTGTTTTTTTCAAACTGCACCTTCCACTCTCTAATGGGTTATATATTGTGTCTGCATTTTTTATAATAAGTAGCACGAGTTATATGTTGCTATTAATTACGTGCCTTGCAGCATAATGACCAAAAAGGTTAACCTTAGCAATAGAGTAGCGAAAAACACCATATAATTCAGCTTGATCGCCAAAAAACCAGAACTAAACACTGGTTTTTAAAATCAAAACAAAACAAAAAACCAGTACAGAGTAAAACAACCATACTTATAAAAAACACATAACACTTAAATATCGATATAAAAACAGAATTTTAACAAAATCAACGTCATTAATTATAGTTTGATTATATAACCTTCGCTTTATATGCTTTTGTGTGTTTTATCAACATGGTAACTATCCAAAAACCAAGGGAATAAACAATGAGTCGCAGCTTTAACTTCAAACAATTCACCATCAATGATCATGGTTGCGGCATGCCTATTAGTACTGATGGCGTTTTATTAGGTGCATGGGCAGGTTTACCGCAGCAAGGGCATATTGTTGATATCGGTACAGGTAGTGGCTTATTAGCACTAATGGCGGCACAGCGCACCCAAGCAACAACAATCACTGCCATTGAATTAGATTCCAACGCGGCAATGGCAGCAACGGCAAATTTTTCCGCGTCGCCATGGTCATCACGCTTACAATGTATTGAAAATAACATTACCCATTGGTGTCAGCATATTGCCCCAGCATCTATTGATAGTATTATTTGTAACCCACCCTATTTTAATGCAGGTCAACAAGCACACCAGCAACATCGCGCCACAGCACGTCATACCGACAGCTTTAGTCATCAACAATTACTAGAAACCCTTCGCTATTTATTAACAACAGATGGTAGTGCTAGCATTATTCTACCCGCCTATGAAGGTCAACAACTGATCAACCAAGCATCCGCTTATGGGCTATACTGCCAGCGTCGTTGCGATGTTCGCACAACCATGCATAAACCAATAATGCGCACATTAATCGAATTAACTAAAAATTGCGTCATTACTGAGCAACAACAACTTTGCATTCATACTAATAACACCTATTCCACTGATTTTATTAAACTTACTAAAGATTTTTACTTAAAAATGTAATCGGTTAACGTATAAAATATAATCAAGCAATAATGAATATTGATCATTAACTGAAGTTTTTATGTTTTAATCGGTGTTACTTACGCCAAGAGTGGCTATAATGCCGCCCCTTAATATAAATACCCATGTTCTGGTTACACGGCATAAGCACAGTGACGAGAGCATATTTAGCATTTGTCTTGGGAGAGATAACTGGTGAAAGACTTTTCCGAATTAGAGTTAGATAGCGAGCTATTACGAGCGATTGACGAGATCGGCTATAGCCGCCCAACCGTAGTTCAAGCGCAGGCTATCCCTCATGCCCTTGACGGTAAAGATGTCATGGCTTCTGCACCAACAGGGACCGGAAAAACAGCTGCGTTTCTGCTTCCAATGATTCAGCACTTGCAGGATTTTCCACGCAAAAAGCCGGGGCCTGCACGTGTATTAATCTTAACGCCAACGCGTGAGTTAGCGATTCAAGTTGCTGAACATGCAAAAGCACTGTCTAAGTACACTAACTTAAAAGTATTCACTATTACCGGTGGTATTTCTTACGATGAGCATGCTGAGCTACTTGGTAAAACGCAAGATATCGTCGTAGCAACACCTGGCCGTTTAATGGAATACATTGAGTCTGAGAAATTTGATTGCCGCGCAATTGAATGTCTGATTCTTGATGAAGCTGACCGTATGTTAGACATGGGCTTTGGCAAAATTGTTGAGCGCATCAACCATGAATGTCGCTGGCGTCGTCAGAGTTTATTATTCTCAGCAACCTTAGAAGGTAAAGGCGTACGTGAGTTCTCAGAAACTATTCTAAATGAACCACTTGAAGTTAACGCTGATCCATCTCGTCGCGAACGTAAAAAGATTCAACAGATGTATCTTCGTTGCGATAGTATGGAGCACAAACTTGCTCTGTTAGAAAACATCATTAAAGATCAAGCTGAACGTACCATCATCTTTGTAAAAACACGTGAGCGCTTAGGTATCCTTCGTAGTCAATTAGACGCAATGGGCATTCCTTGTAACTGGATTCAAGGTGAAATGGCACAAGCTGCACGTACTAACATGATCACTCGTTTTCGTGATGGTGTAGTGAACGTACTCATTGCTACCGACGTTGCTGCGCGCGGTATTGATTTACCCGATGTAAGCCATGTTATTAACTTTGACCTACCACGTACTGCTGAAGTCTACGTACACCGTATTGGTCGTACTGCTCGTGCAGGCAAAAAAGGTACTGCTATTGCATTGGTTGAAGCACATGACCAAGGCATGATCGAACGTATTAGCCGTTACATGAAAGAAGAAGTGCAAGAGCGCTTTATTCATGGTCTACGTCCACAAACGAAGAAACCTAATACCGCCAAGAAAAAGAAAAAAGTTGATAAGAAAGTAAAAGAAGCGAAAGCGAAAAAGAAAATCAAACAAGCAGCTAAAAAAAGCCAAGCTAAGTCATAATTTTCTCTTTTACAAAACAGACAAATAAAAAGGCCAACGCTAATGCGTTGGCCTTTTTTTAGCATAAAATAATTACCGCTACATTAATTATTGCTGTTCACGCTTAAACACTAATTCAGTGGATGTTGATTCCGCTGCAACAAAATAATAGCCTGCACTATCAAACTGTTGTAACTGAGCAATAGACGTTAATTGATTATCTAAAATATAGCGAGCCATCATTCCACGGGCTCTTTTGGCATAGAAACTAATGACTTTATAAGTGCCATTTTTACAGTCTTTAAAAATAGGGGTAATTAATTGAGCATTGAGTTTTTTAGGCTTAACCGCTTTAAAGTATTCATTAGATGCTAGATTAACCACAATATTATCGCCTTGTTCAGCGACAGCGACATTAAGCTTATCGGTAATAATATCGCCCCAGAATTGATACAAATTACTGCCACGTTGGTTCGCTAGACGGGTGCCCATTTCTAAACGGTATGGCTGCATTAAATCAAGTGGTCGCAACACGCCATAAAGCCCAGATAACATTCGTAAATGCTGCTGTGTATAGGCAAACTGTGCTTCAGTCATAGTTTCTGCGGCTAAGCCCGTGTAGACATCACCTTTAAATGCCAAAATCGCTTGGCGAGCATTATCCACGGTAAACGTTGGCTGCCACTCAGCAAAACGAGCTGCATTTAGTCCGGCAATTTTATCACTGACTTTCATCAAGCTAGCAATATCCATCGGTGTCAGCTCTCGGCAAACATCAATCAATTCAGCTGAATCAACGGTTAATTCAGGTAACGTATAAGTTGTTGTTGCTAATGGCGAGGTGTAATCTAACGTTTTTGCGGGTGATACCACGATTAACATAAGGCTTTTTCCTTTAAAGTCTGACGTATTTAGACTACCACCATCAATAGTAAAAACCACGTATAACTGCCGTGGTTATTACTATTTCATTAATAGGTATACAACATTAATGTCGCGTTGATTTTACGACAACGGGTGCCGATTCATCCCAAATTCCCGCTTCAAGTTGAGCATGTAATTCGGGGTAATCTTGACGATTAAATGTGGGTATTTTTCCTAGCGACAACTGCTTGTTATAATCTTGAGCTAACTTAATCACCGTCCCCGACAGTAACACTATCGCGGCTAAGTTAATCATTGCCATCATACCCATAGAGATATCAGCCATCGCCCAAACGGTAGGTAAGTCAGCCATTGCTCCAAACATCACCATACATAACACTACCACTCGAAAGACATTTAAGCCCACCTTGTGATTATGCTCTAGAAATATCAAATTCGTTTCAGCATAGGAATAATTGGCAACCAGTGATGTAAAAGAAAAGAAGAATATAGCCACCGCAATAAAAATCCCACCCCAATCCCCCACTTGGGAACTGATGGCTTTTTGGGTTAATTCAATGCCTGTAATACTGCTATGTGGCTCATATTCACCTGACATTAAAATAATCGCCACCGTGGCAGAGCAGATAACAATGGTGTCCATAAACACCCCTAACATCTGTACATAACCTTGTGATGCAGGGTGCGGAGGATAAGGTGTTGCTGATGCAGCAGCGTTTGGGGCTGAGCCCATACCGGCTTCATTTGAAAATAATCCACGTTTTAAGCCATTAATCATTCCTTGTGCGATGGTGTAGCCTAACGCACCAGAGGCTGCTTCTTCAAAACCAAACGCGCTGCGAAAAATCAACATCAAAATATGCGGTAACTGTTCGATATTGCTCAGCATAATAAATAATGCCAATACGAGGTAACACAATGCCATCGTCGGTACTAAAATTTCAGCTGTACGTGCAATTGTACGCAAACCACCAAAAATAATAATGCCGGTTAATACCACAAGGCCAAGGCCAACATATTGTGGTTGCCACCCAAAAGCGACATGCGTGGCTTGACTGATTGAATTGGCTTGTACCGCATTAAAAACTAAGCCAAAGGCAATGATCAAACAGATAGAAAAGATAACCCCCATCCACCGCATACCTAAACCACGTTCCATATAATAGGCAGGGCCACCACGATAATTACCATCATCATCACGGGTTTTGTACAATTGCGCTAATGCACTTTCTGCAAAAGCAGTCGCCATACCTAACATCGCAATTAGCCACATCCAAAAAATGGCACCGGGGCCACCTAAGGTCAAGGCAACAGCAACCCCAGCCATATTGCCAGAGCCAACTCTTGCCGCCAAACTGGTACACAAAGCTTGGAAAGATGAAATACCCGACGAGTCTGACTTTCGACTATTTTTCATTACAGAAAACATATGTTTAAAGTGACGAAATTGAATAAAATTGAGGCGATAAGTAAAATAAATGCCAATACCAATCAGCAAATATATCAACACCGATCCCCATAGCAAATCGTTGATAAAGTTAATTTGACTAGTCACATTTCACGCCTTAAAAATCGATAATTAATGATACAACGTCCTTTTCACTACCGTTATTAACCAAATAAAAAACAGCGCCAACATGGCAATAATACGTTACAGGTATTCTTTTTAACCCTGCCAACTTTAAAGCATAAAATCAGAGATAAGGTGCAAAACCATTATTAAAATAATAATTATTTAATTATCAGCATTTTTACAGTGAGTTATAAAACTTACAACTAAAAACATTTACTGATTATTACCCTCTAAAAATGGATTTGATTTAGATAATTAGTCGGTTTAACTACAGACTAATAATTAAAACTATAAAAATCCTATTTAACACCAATAATGGTCTCTTTTTTAATCACTCACTCAACAATTGTGATACTTGGCGCACAAAAGTTTCATATTTTAATAACAAATGAGAAACAGTTCAATTTTATTATTAGCCATTCTATGGTAATAAATACTCAAATCGCTTACACCAAGCGAAAAGTAGGGATAGGTGCTTTATGGATAGCTTTGCATTTGATGACATGATGACAATCGATACTGTTTCTCGTCGCTCTCGTGCTAAACCAGAAAAACGAAAGTGGCGTGAAATTGAAGCATTGAAAGACCGTCAAAGACTACGCAGAGAACTACAAGACATGGATATGTGTGGTAGTTTCAATAGTGATGATTTTGATTTCTAAAAATATTATTAAAACGGCCAGCATAAACGCTGGCCTTTTTATTCCTAAAAGCGATACCTTGTGCCGCGACTTATAATTGCCAATTAATCGGTGATTTGCTCATCCTCGACAATAAATTATTAGCCTCTGAAAAATGCTTACAGCCGAAAAAACCACGATAAGCAGATAATGGTGAAGGATGTGCTGACGTTAAAACGTGATGTCGTTCAAGATCAATTTTCTTACCTTTTTTCTGAGCATGTGCGCCCCACAATAAAAAAATCACCCCTTCGGTATTATCATTAATGTATTCAATAGCGCGATCAGTAAACGTTTCCCAACCAATTTTAGCGTGAGAGTGCGCATTACCTTGTTCAACGGTTAAGACGGTATTAAGTAACAGTACCCCCTGCTCAGCCCATGGTTGTAAATAACCATGATCAGGAATAGTAAATCCATTGATATCCGTCGCTAATTCCTTGTACATATTAACCAATGATGGTGGCGTTTTTACTCCAGGTAATACCGAAAAACTCAACCCATGTGCTTGTTCAGGACCATGATAAGGATCTTGACCTAAAATCACGACTTTCGTTGCCATTAATGGCGTACTGAAAAAAGCATTAAACACATCATCTTGAGGAGGAAAAACAGTCTTACCCTCAGCACGAGCCGTAGCAACTGCTTGTTCGATATCATTAAAATACGGTAATTGTTGTTGCTGCTCGATAAATGTTTGCCAGCTTGCCGTCATAGGTTAACTCTCTTATTCAAAACTGCGTAAAGTCGTAATTTCATGGTGCCAGATATCAGGATTAATGGTTTCTAATATCAAAGGTATATTATTAAAGCGGTTATCTTGCATTAAGAATCGAAAGCAATCCCATCCAATCATCCCTTCACCTAGGCTATGATGACGATCCAAATGACTCCCTAAATCTCCTTTAGAATCATTTAAATGCATTGCTCGCAAATATTGCATCCCAACCACTTGATCAAATTCAGCAAACGTCGCTGCTGTCGCTTCCATCGTTCGTAAATCATATCCAGCCGCAAAGGTATGGCAAGTATCAATACAAACTCCTACACGAGATTTATCCTCCACTTGAGCAATAATCTCAGCCAAATGTTCAAAACGCCAACCTAAGTTCGAGCCTTGTCCTGCCGTATTCTCGATCACCGCAACTACATCATCAACTTGCTGATGAGCTAAATTAATCGATTCAGCAATGAGGGCTAAACAGGCTGATTCTGATATTTTTTTAAGATGACTGCCTGGGTGAAAATTCAATAAATGTAATCCTAATTGCTGACAACGTTGCATCTCATCAATGAAAGCTAACCGTGATTTTTGTAACTTCTCAGTATCCGGTGAACCTAAATTAATCAAGTAAGAATCGTGCGGTAAAATAGCAGTCGCATCAAAATTTAACTGCTGACATTTTGTCTTAAACGCCAGAATAGCATCAGCCTCTAACGGCTTAGACAACCATTGACGTTGATTCTTAGTAAACAATGCGAAAGCATTTGCACCAATAACCGCAGCATTTGAAGGGGCATTGTACACACCACCAGCTGCCGACACATGAGCCCCAATCAGTTTCATAATAACTCCTACAAATAACCGCCAAACAACATATTAACAACACTAATAGCGGTCGTGATATTTAACATAAAAACCCACAAGATATGACAGCCTATTCACCATAAGCATATAGTAACATCATAAAATGTCGTTATTTTACAACAAAATAACATTCAACTTATTTTTTAAATTTGATATTTTTAGTTGATTCGCCAGTAAAATGCAGTTAGATTGACCTAGCTCAATAAAACAGCCTTATTATATTTAAGGTTTTTCGTTGTAATTTGATCTACATCAATACACAAATGTGCGTTGAAGGTTATATAATAGGTAGCTCAATACAAAAACGAATAAATTAACAACAATTTTCTTGGAGAAAAGTTATGATTACTGGTATTCAAATTACTAAAGCAGCAAACGATGATCTACTAAACTCAATCTGGATCCTAGATAGCGAGTCTAATGAAGCGCGTTGTGTTTGTGCACCTGGTAGCTACGATGCTGACCAAATTATCGCACAAGCAGATCTTGGTGACATTGAGTACCGTGAACTAGCTATCGAAGCGCCAGCTAAAATCGAAGGTGGTCAACACCTAAACGTTAACGTTCTTAAGCGTGAAACACTACTAGATGCTGCTGCACACCCAGAAAAATACCCACAGCTAACTATCCGTGTATCAGGTTACGCTGTACGTTTCAACTCACTAACAACTGAACAACAGCAAGACGTTATCGCTCGTACTTTCACTAGCAGCCTATAATTTATAGCCTAGTGTGAGTGTCTTGATTTGAGCAAGATGCTGTAATAAAAAAAGGAGCCACTGGCTCCTTTTTTGTATCATGATGTTTTGATATCACATTATAAAACGGGTTGAACCGAGTATAAAATTGTCTTAATTGTAGCAAAATCATTAGCGGTTTCTAATGATAATAACGGCAATGCATTATGTTTTGCGAGCGGTGCAGGTAATGGTAAATCAGTACTAAGAATGTTATCAACCACATCTTTAAATTTAGCTGGATGCGCAGTACACAAGAATATGCCTGTTTCACCCTCGGCTAATTGTTGATCTAAAACATGATAAGCAATTGCACCGTGTGGCTCACATAAATAGCCATCGGCATACATTTGTTTTAATGTCACCGCGGTTTGTTGGTCATCAACGACGCCATACCCAAGCTCATTTAATCCCCAGCCTTTGAGCTGACATAACTCTTCAATACGTGGCCAGTTATTTGGCTGACTGACATCCATCGCATTTGAAATCGTGGCAACGGTTGTTTTTGGCATCCACTCCCCTGTGTGTAAATAACGCGGAACCGTATCATTTACATTCGTGGCAGCAATAAAGCGTTTAACCGGTAAACCTAATGATTTCGCTAATAGACCTGCGGTTAAATTACCAAAATTACCACTCGGTACGGAAATAACGAGGTGTTCACGCTCTGCTTTTGATAATTGTGATACAGCCTCAAAGTAATAACAAATTTGCGCCATTAGGCGACTGATATTAATCGAGTTTGCTGAGTTTAGACCAATATCAGCCCGTAACTCTGCGTCATCAAAAGCTTGTTTAACTAATGCCTGACAATCATCAAAGGTGCCATTAACCGCAACAGTAGTAATGTTTTCACCTAAGGTACAAAACAATTTTTCTTGTAGTGGGCTAATTTTGCCTTTGGGGTACAAAATCACCACTTGAATATTATCCATACCATAAAAAGCATGAGCAACCGCGGCACCTGTATCTCCTGATGTTGCCGTTAAAATGGTAATGTTACCGTCACTATCAGTTACCGCAGCTAAAGATTGCGCCATAAAACGGCCACCAAAGTCTTTAAATGCTAATGTCGGACCATGAAACAGCTCTAATGCATACACGCCGTCTTTTACTTTATTGATAGGTGCTGGAAACTGAAAAGCACTATCAACCATTTGAGTCACAATCTCACGACTCAGCTCATCGCCAATAAATGCTGATAAAATCTTACTACTACGACTCACAAAGTCCATTGCGAGCAAAGCATCAATATCACCCAGTTGTGGTAATTGTGCTGGAAAAAATAAGCCTTGTTGACGACCTAAACCTTGGCGCACTGCCTGACCAAATGACACTTGTTGTTGGTGATCTTTAAGATTATACAACTTCATGGTTATAACTCACTCCCTGTAACTTTTGCACCTTGTTTATCCAGCTGACAAACATGCACAAATCCTTGATCATTTTGAACATAATTATCGGCTAGCCAATTAGCTAACCGCTGTGCAACCTCAAGCTTGGTACAGATACTAAACATCGTTGGTCCAGAACCTGAAATACCACTCGCAATCGCCCCCGCTTCTAACGCATATTGTCGAGCTTGATGAAAACGTGGTAATAATTTTTCACGATAAGGCTCAGCCACAACATCATGGATCATTTTAGCGGCTAACAAAGGTTGTCGTGAGTGGCAAGCATGAATAAACCCGCCCAAATAACGTCCATGAGCAATCACATCCTGACGTCGATATTGAGCGGGTAAAATGGCACGCGCTTCAGCTGTTGGCACTTTAATACCAGGATATGCCATAACCCAATACCAATCATCAAAACAAGGCACCGCTTGACTAATAATCCCCATTTCTTGGACCATAAATTGCAATCCACCTAAGAAGCAAGGCGCAACATTATCGTAATGGGTACTCCCTGAAACCTCCCCTTCCATTTCCCCCATTAACGTCAATAATTCATTACTGGTTAATGGTTGCTGATGGAATTGGTTTAGCGCCTCAAGCGCGGCCACAATAGAACACGCACTTGAACCTAAACCAGAACCAATTGGCATATTCTTTTCTAATGTGACAGCCACTGGCAATAATGGAATACCTTTATGATCCAATTCACGTGCAAACACTTGCCAACAACGATACACAATATTGTCTTGTGCTTGCGGCGGTAACTTATCCACAAAAGCGCCGACACATTGCAGGCTAAATGCCGATGTTCCTGCCGCGACTTCAACTCGATCTCCTAATAAAGAACCATCAATAGGAGAAACCGCAGCACCTAACACATCAAAACCGACACTGACATTGCCAATCGAGGCTGGCGCATAAACAACGACACTCATGTTATATACCTCGCTTCCAACCTAAGGTACGCATTAGATCGGCAAAGACACCTGCCGCAGTCACTTCCGTACCGGCACCATAACCACGTAAGACGAGAGGAATCGGTTGGTAGTAACGGCTATAAAACGCCAATGCATTTTCACCGTCTTTGATTTTAAACATCGGATCATCAGGGTTTACGGCAACAATCTTAACGTTACACTTACCATGATCAATCTCACCCACATAACGTAATACTTTGTCTTCTTTTGCTGCGGTCGCAGCCAGCTCAGAGAAATAGACATCGGCTTGAGGCAAACGAGCCATAAAGTCATCAACAGAACCCGAAGCATCAAAACCTGGCGGTAATGCTTGTTCTACCACCACATCTTCAAGTTCTAATTCTAACCCAGCTTCACGAGCCAAAATCAGTAACTTACGCGCAACATCCATACCAGAGAGATCATCACGAGCATCAGGCTCAGTAAAGCCATTATTACGTGCAACTGTGGTCGCTTCACTGAAACTCATGCCATCATCTAACTTACCGAAGATGTAAGATAAAGAGCCAGATAAGATACCCGAGAAACGTACTAATTCATCACCTGCAGCCAGCAAGTTTTGTAAATTTTCAATCACAGGTAAGCCAGCACCAACAGTGGTGTCATACATGAATTTACGATGACCAACTCGCGCAGCTTGGCGCAATTGTTGGTAATACGCCATGCTAGCAGTATTGGCTTTCTTATTAGGGGTAATAACGTGGAAACCTGCCGCAAGATAATCGGTATATTGCTCGGCAATAGTTTGATCTGACGTACAATCAACAATCACGGGGTTGATAATATGGTTATGACGGACTAACTCAACCATACGTTGTAATTGCAATGGTTCATTAACCGCCCCCATCAGATCACGCCAGCTATCTAGCATAAAGCCATTACTGTTAAGCAGTAACCCTTTACTGTTCGCCATGCCACAGACACGGATCACAATCCCTTTTTGCGCTAATTTTTGTTGCTGACGGTGAATTTGATCAATTAATTCACCACCAACGCCACCAACACCAACAACAAACACATCTAACGTATGTTGGCTATTAAATAAATTCTCATGACACGCTTTAACCGCTTCTGATACTTTATTTTGAGGAATAACCGCAGAGATAGCACGTTCAGATGACCCTTGTGCAATCGCTACAATGTTGACATCGACTTCCGCTAACGCCGTAAAGAAACGCGATGCAACACCATGTGAGGTTCGCATACCGTCACCAACCAACGTCACAATTGATAAATCATCACTAAACTCAACTGGCTCTAATAAACCTTCTTTTAATTCAAGCTCAAAGCTAGCAATTAATGCTTTTCTAGCTACCGTCTTATCCTGAGTTTCAATACAAAAACTAATGCTGTATTCAGATGAAGATTGCGTGATCAACACCACCGAGACGCCGGCGGTTGACATCGCACCAAAGACACGCGCAGCCATACCAACCATGCCTTTCATTCCCGGACCGGAAACGTTAACCATGGTCAAATCTTTTAAGGTTGTAATACCTTTAATATCAAGCTTATCTTCACCCGTATCTTGACCAATAAGCGTGCCAGCCCCTTGTGGATTAAAACTGTTTTTAATTAAACATGGGATTTGAAATTGCGCAATCGGAGCAATGGTTTTGGGATGCAATACTGATGCCCCAAAATAAGATAACTCCATCGCTTCTTGATAACTTAATGATTTAAGTAGGCGAGCATCTGGTACTAAACGTGGATCACAACTATAAACCCCATCAACATCTGTCCAAATTTCACAACAATCCGCGCGCAAACAAGCAGCTAAAACGGCGGCTGAATAATCAGAACCATTACGGCCTAAAGTGACTAATTCACCTTGAGCGTTACCGGCAGTAAAACCTGGCATGATACAAACGTGGTCTGCGGGTAATGGATTATTTTGGAAGTGCTGTGTTGATACCTCGATATCAACATGAGCTTCAAGATAGTCACCTTCGGCATGGAGATACTGCACGGGATCAATCAAACTTGCCGCCTGACCTTTGGCTTCCAATAGCAACTTCATGGTTACAATTGATAGCCGCTCACCTTTACTGATCACTTTGGCATACACATTATCTGGGCATAATCCTAATAACCGAATACCGTGAACATACTGTTGTAGTTGTTCAATCGTGGTGGCTAATTTGCTCTCTAATGTCTGATGATCTAACTTTGGTTCACGTGCTTTTAAACCATGAAAAAGATCATTAAATACCGTTTCTAATGTTGCTATTTGCTGAGCTGCAGCACCGGTTGTTACCGCACTCTCAATCACCGCAACTAAATTGTTGGTAACCTTACCTGGCGCTGATAACACCACCGCAACTTCGCCTTGCTTGGCATTGCTGGCAATAATATCTGCCGCTCTTAAAAATCGTTCTGCATCTGCTAGTGACGATCCGCCAAATTTAAATACTCGCATTCCCTACTCCCGAGTGACTATCCTGAACTATTTATCTCTCGATAAATATTACTCAACACTGATGAATTTAAATTTAAAAAAAAAGCCCGCAGCTCTTAATGAGTTGCGGGCTTATTGTAATTTTGCGCATATCAGCCCGCATCAACACCAGTAGTGTTAATGGTAATAATCATGGTGGTGGTGATAACGATACGGGGTACATTTGTCATAATTGTCATTTCTATTTACACGCTGTTACCTTACGATTACATGAAATGTAATATAGAGTCAATAAAGTTTTTACAATTATTACAGAATACATACGTCGTACACATCTGCAATACGACGCACTTCACCGCTCAAAAAAACAACAATAATATTTGCAGTCAGCTACAGAGCATTGCATAGTAAATAGCAAAGAATAAAATTGTCATCATTAAGGATAAACTGATGAGTGCAGCCATGGAGTCACTGATCGCACATACTATTTTACAAGGCTCAGATGCCATGTTTGGCCGCTTTCTTGACGTCACTGCCGAGGCGCAACAACGATTTGAACACCAGCAATGGACGCTAGTGCACCAAGCATTAAAAACCCGTATTAGTTTTTATGATCATCATGTGGAATTAGTTACCAATCAGATTCAGATCATGCTTGGAGGACAATACGCAAATCAAATATGTCTGACTGCCGTGAAACAGGCTTATCAGAATTTATTGGTTGATTATCCACGTTATGATATTGCCGAAAGTTTTTTTAATTCGGTGTATTGCCGTATTTTCAAGCATCGTAATATCAACCGCGATAATATCTTTGTTCATAGCTCACAACAACACCGTATACCTACCTATCCCAGCTCATTAACCCGTCATTATCGAGTTCAAACAACCGTTGCGGTAATGATCGAAAGAATGCTTGATGATCAGCCTTTTACGCTTGATTGGAATGATAAACAACGTGATATTCAATTGCTGGTGACCCACTTAGAAGCTGAGTTAGGTGAGCGGCTTGATCAACACCTAACCTTAGAACAAATTCGTGAGCCTTTTTACCGTAATAAAGCCGCTTATCTGGTCGGTAAACTGACTTTTTCAAATGGTGAATCACGGCCTTTAGTACTGCCAATACTCAATCATAATGGTCAATTGTTATTAGATGCGGGTATCTGTAACGTCAATGATGTTAGCGTTATCTTTGGTTTTGCTCGTTCTTATTTCATGGTTTATAGCCCAGCCCCCGCAGCCTTAGTGCGCTTTTTAGCTCAACTGTTACCCAATAAAAATTTGGCTGAGCTTTATACTGCCATTGGGTGCCAAAAGCATGGGAAAACAGAATTTTATCGCCAATTCTTAGATCATTTAGCACACTCTGACGACCAATTTATTATCGCTCCTGGAATAAAAGGCATGGTAATGTCTGTGTTTACATTACCGTCTTATGATTTTGTTTTTAAAATAATTAAAGATAAATTCGCTCCACAAAAAGACATTAGCCCTCACGTTGTTAAACAAAAATATCAATTAGTCAAAGAACATGATCGTGTCGGTAGAATGGCCGATACACAAGAATATCGTCATTTTAGCTTTCCACGTCACCGATTCAGCGATGAACTCATTCAAGAGCTACTCACTATCGCCCCTTCTATCGTGACCCTCACCGATGATGAGATCATAATTGAACACCTGTATATGGAACGGCGAATGATTCCATTTAATATTTATATTGAAACAGCAAATGATGCTGACTTACGCCACGCCGTTAATGAATATGGAAATGCGATTAAACAACTCGCCGCCGCTAATATTTTCCCTGGAGATATGTTATTTAAAAATTTTGGCGTAACGCGTCATAAGCGAGTGGTGTTTTATGACTATGATGAAATTACTTATATGAGTGAAATGAATTTTAGAAAGATTCCGGCAGCGCGTTACCCCGAAGATGAAATGGCCGCCGAACCTTGGTATAGCGTTGGGATTAATGATGTTTTTCCAGAAGAGTTTCGAACCTTTTTACTGATCAATCCTAAAGTAAAAAATTTGTTTAATGAATTACATCAAGATCTGTTTGAAGCCAGTTATTGGCAGCACTTGCAGAACAATATTAATCAAGAACTATATCCTGATGTTTTTCCTTATCATGCCCGTCATCGGCTACATATTCAAATATCCAAAAAATAACCGTCGTTAGTGAGTGTAATAACGGAGAGATTACGACTAAGTTGTGGCTATGATCATGAATACGCCACTTGATGAGTATTTATCACTTATAACACTTACTCTCTTCGTAATATGGCCTACTATTTAAAATAATGTCGGTGTGATAGGAGTGAGCATGATCAAATATTATATAAGTATTGTGGGAGTACTTATTTTTTTAGCCATGCCCGTCACAGCACAAGCGGCAACATCGATAGACACCAACCTAACTTATAATGGGGGTAAAAAACTCACATCAGGATGGTTTTTATCGTCACAATCACGTCAGCAACGTTTTGATATATGGCAGATAGACAGTGGCTACGCTTATTCAGTGACGGATAACACTCAGCTTTATGTTAGCACCCATCTAACCACCAGTACCGATCGTCAACCCGCAACAAGTGGATTAACCTCTGGTGTTAAATATTCTGTATCACCACGAATAAGTATTAATAGTGCCATAACATCAGACACCATTAATAATCAAACCTCATTAGGATTAGAGCTGAGTAGCCAATACGACGTCTCACAAAAAGTAAATGTACGGGCTACGGTTGATTATGCTGAGCTTGAAAAAATAATTGAGCTCGGCTTAGGATTCAGTTTTTAATGCACTCACATCTAACGCAGTACTACTCAAAATAATGCCATTTAAATCTGCATAAATATAATCATTAGGATAAATTAACGTATCCGCAATACTGAGCACGACATTATGTTCTCCCATCTGCCGTTTATCCGTTTTAATAGGGCATGCCGCTAACGCTTTCACACCTAATGACAATTGTGCCAAGGTTGCAACATCTCGAATCGCACCATGAACAATAACCCCTTGCCAATTATTTTCTATCGCTAATAACGCCAGCTGATCTCCCAGCAATGCACGTCGACAACTACCATGGCCATCAATAAATAGCACCTTACCTCGGCCATCGGTTGATAATAAATTACGCACTAAACTGTTATCCTCAAAACAGCGTAGGGTCACTATTTGCCCCCAAAACGGGGTATGACAGCCATAATCACGTAACATTAACGGCAAAAAACGAATATCTTGCGCATAGCAATCACATAAATCTGGTAATAAATCCTTCATTAGCCTTTTCCTATCACTATTAAATAAACAAAACAGGCAAAATTGACCGTATTTCGTAACAATGACCACAATATTAATTTATGAGATCTTTTTTACTAAAATCCATCAACCTTAATGAGTGCCAACCCTAACTGATACTGTTACAATATTTAGAGAAAGATGAACTATATGTTGTATTTTTTATTATCATTAAGATTAAATATTAGTCAATGGTATTGGGTTTTGTATATTATGATTACTATCATGACACTTTTTATCTACCCCGATATAAAAGTTAACTAAACTCGAAATATAACAAATGTTCTTCTCGCTGATTGATATAAATCAACAAACATATAAATAATCGACATCAAATAAGCTCTCCACATTGTTAGCGAGCTGTTAAGTGAATACAATTGTCGCATTATCAGGGAGATTGTAGCCAGCACCCCAAGCTTTATGGGGGATTTCAACATCTAATGCATGTTGAATGAAAGGATGGTGTACCACATAGGTTGTAACAATAAAGTGTTTATTTAAACATTTTGCCTATATGTGAATTTTTTTTATAGAATTTAACTATTCTGTGATTAACCAGATTTAGTTTCTGATATTAGGTACCGCCAAAATGCAAACCCCTCACATTCTGATTGTAGAAGACGAGCACGTAACACGTAACACCCTGAAAAGTATTTTTGAAGCAGAGGGTTATACTGTATTCGAAGCAAATGACGGCGCAGAAATGCACCAGATGCTTTCTGAAAACCCTGTGCATCTAGTTATCATGGATATTAATCTTCCAGGAAAGAACGGCCTTCTACTTGCTCGTGAACTTCGCGAACAAGGTGATATGGCACTGATGTTCTTAACCGGTCGTGATAACGAAGTTGATAAAATTTTAGGTCTTGAAATTGGTGCTGATGATTACATCACAAAACCTTTCAACCCACGTGAATTAACTATTCGTGCTCGTAACCTATTAACTCGTGCGATGAACCAAGGTCTTCCAACTGAAGATAAAAAATTGGTTGAGCGTTACGAGTTTAATGGTTGGTCATTGGAAATTAACAGCCGTTCTTTAGTAAGCCCAAGTGGCGAGCAATTTAAATTACCACGTTCAGAGTTCCGTGCTCTACTGCACTTCTGTGAGAACCCAGGTAAGATTCAAACACGTGCTGATTTATTAAAGAAAATGACTGGTCGCGAACTTAAGCCACATGATCGTACTGTTGATGTAACGATTCGTCGCATTCGTAAGCACTTTGAATCAGTTGCAGATACACCAGAGATCATCGCAACTATTCACGGTGAAGGTTACCGTTTTTGTGGTGATCTAGGCGAAGAGTAATCTCTTTTCCAAACCAGTAATGAAATAAAAAGGCACCTTCTAGGTGCCTTTTTTATTATTAATTACTGCTGCTTTAGCCATGTTTTCAATACATTTATATCATCTTGATAGCTGTATTTAATTTCATCCACCCAGTCATTAATATTTTCCCACCACGCAGGTAACTCAGGTGATTGCGCCATCTGCGCCACTTGCTGAATATGTTTAAGACCTATAGAGCCCGCAGCACCTTTGATCTTGTGTGCTTCAAATTTAATACCATCTTGATCTTTTGCGGTCATATTTGAATCTAAGATAGCCAAATAGTCAGGCATCATTTTTTCAAACATCGCAATACTGGTATATACCGGCTCGGTACCGACGATTTCAACGTATGAGGTTAGCATCTCTAAATCTAATAACGTATCTATCATATTAGTTTGAGCAGTATTACTACTATCAAGGCTATCGTCATTCTCATCTATTTCATGGCTACAACTTAAAACAAGATTTTCAATAACATGAGTAATCGCTTTAACACTTAACGGTTTATTAAGTACCTCATCCATACCTTTTGCTAGATACTCAGTTTTATCATTAACAACGTTAGCCGTTAATGCGACTAACGCAGGCAAATCTTGATATTGTTGACGTAACTTTTGTGCAATATCAAATCCTGTCATATCAGGTAGTTGAATATCCAATAGCACTAAATCATAATCTTCAGGCTTAAACATTGCTAATGCTTGATCACCACGCATTGCTACCGTCACCTCATGCCCTAGCCGTTCAAGTAATGATTTCGCCACCACAATATTCAGCTCAATATCTTCTACCATGAAAATACTTAACCCTGTCATTTCAGGGCGTACTTCATTAACCACATGCTCTTCTACTACGGTTTCAATTAATGGCACTTTAATCTTAACGGTAAAAGTACTGCCCGCACCCAGTTCAGAATCAACGTAAATATCCCCGCCCATTAATTGAATTAATTGCCGTGACACCGCTAACCCAATTCCTGTTCCGACCGCATGTAAATTATCATCCCCTTGTTGAACTTGATAATACATCGCAAAAATATTATCTATTTCGGCTTTTTGAATACCAATGCCACTGTCTTCAATTTCAAAAATAATATTGGCGTCGTGCTCATGAATTTCACTACTTACAGACAACACCACTCCACCTTGTTTAGTAAATTTAGTGGCGTTACCAATTAAATTCCACAGCACTTGCCGCAAGCGTGTACTGTCTACTTTTATATTTTTAGGTAATTGAGTAAGGCACTCTAAATCAAATCGCAGTCCTTTTTGTTCTGCCATTAATTGTGAGATGTTACCTATCTCATCAATAAACTCATAAAAGTCTAATGGTTGTGGTAATAGCTCTAAACGTCGACGATCTGATTTATCTAAATCAATAATGTCATTAAAAATATTACCCAGAGTGATCGCACTAACATGTACCGTTCTTAAATAACCACGTTGTTCATCTGTAAGTTTAGTTTCTAATAACATTCGGCTTAATCCGACAATGCCATTAAGTGGGGTGCGTAATTCATGGCTGATAGTCGAAATAAATGCGGTTTTATCACTGCTGGCTTTTTCTTGAGCATTCTCATATTTTTTACGTTCAGTAATATCACGCCCAAACCCCATCAAGCCTAAACGTTTTCCATTACGATCATAAAGAGGCACTTTGCGTAATTCAAATAACGCTTTTCTACCATTCGGATAATCCAACCACTGCTCGTCAGTCATGGCAGTATTATCATCAAACAATTCTTGGTCAGTTTTAAGAATACGTTTAGCAACTTCAGCAGGGTAAACATCCCATGGTGTTAATCCCACTAATTCTTTTTCACTTTTGCCGACCAATTCAGCCATAGCACGATTACAGCCTGAGAACTGATTTTGCTCATTGCGGTAGTAAATTAAATCGGGCGATGCATCTAAAAACGATTTCAATAATGCACTTTTTTCAGCCACTGCTAATTGGGCATTTTCACGTTGATAGACTTCATTTTCTAAGTCTTGCATTGCCTCTTCACGCGCTTCTTCTGCTTTTTCACGCTCTTCAATTTCAGAGTTTAACTGTGAGATATTCGCCTGTAATTGTTGATTTAACTCCATGTCACGTGCGCGCATTTGCTCTAACTTGGTGACTAATTGCGATAATCGTTGACGAGAATCTTCTAATTGATCAACCACCACCGATAAAAAATACACCGCCCAAGGGGTAATAAATAAACCAAAGGTAACGGAACGTATAATTTCGACTTCACGCATAGTGCCTTGCAGCAATAGCGTCACACTAATTTGTACCACTAATGCTAATGCCACTAACGCTGCAGCTAATAATAAACTAAAACGGAAAATGCCAAGCTTAACGAGAAGATCAACATAAAACTGGGCTAAAATTTTGACTTGTTTCATCAATGAATACCAATAGAAAAACAACCTCGCCACCATGGCGAATACTACTATTTATAATAATCGCTCTCGCCACTAGCACCTAAACGAAAGCTGTAAAGTTTTATTGTGGCGCACAAAAAAGCCTACTTAACGTAGGCTCCATTTAAACATTATTATGTAATGCTGGTAATTGATAAACAAAAGGATCATCGATAGCGCTCCCTTGAGCACCTTGTTTATCAAGAATACGTCCAATATCAGTCATGGCTAGCCAGCGATTCTCACACCACATCGGTGCCAGTAATGTTGGTCGACGAGCACTTGCAGCAACGCGATGATAAACCACTTTTGCAGGCGTTAGACGAATCATCTCGCTAGCAATATCAGTATAATGTTCAAGACTAATCGGCTGCAATCGACCCGCTTTAAAAGCTTGTCCCATCTTACTGCCTTCCACGATATGCAACGGATGTAATTTAATCCCATCAACACCAACCGCCACGACTTTGTTTAGGGTCATCAAATTATCGGCCTTAGTATCTCCGGGTAGCCCAACAATTAAATGGGTGCACACTTTAATACCAAGCGCACGAGCACGTTGAGTAATCGCTGCATAACAAGCAAAATCATGACCACGGTTAATACGCTTAAGGGTTTTATCATTTGCGGTTTGTAAACCCAACTCAAGCCAAATCTCATAGCCTTGTTCTACATAGCCAGCCAGTAACTCTAACACCGTATCAGGCACACAATCAGGACGAGTACCCACACATAGACCTACAATATCAGCCGATATTAATGCCTGTTCATACATCTTTTTCAAACTTTGAACTTCAGCATAGGTACTGGTATAAGCCTGAAAGTACGCAAAATAACGCTTCGCGCGATGCACCTCACCAGCACGTGCCGTAAGTTGTTGTTGAATAGGTACGAACTGATTTTTTTCGTCAGCAAATGACGCAACATTACAAAATGTGCAGCCACCGCGGCCAATAGTACCGTCACGGTTAGGGCAACTAAAACCACCGTGTAACGTCAGTTTATGAACTTTTTCACCATAACGATGTTGAAGGTCTTGCCCGAAAGTATTGACGAGTTGATGCAATTGCATGGTATTACCTAGCGTTTAAAACAATGAATAATCTACGTCAACGCAGACCAAGAAACAAAAGAGCCGCAACATATCATCAATCACCATGATGTAAATTGTGCTAAAACAAAAAAGCACCGCTCTATGTCGGTTCTTTGTTACTTTTGACCGACTTATTTACGCCACATAATAGGCAGTTTAAATGCTTAATTTATGCGTTAATTATGTTAATTTTTATTGGTAATTAATGTATCAAAATTGTAGGATGGTTACACTTGTGTGCAATTTATAAACAAAAAAAACACTAAAATCATGCTGTTTTAGTGTGGTTTATATGGCTATTTTGGCAAGAATAACGCGTTTTGTTATTCATAATCGTAATACAACAGAATTAAGTTTGTGAATGATGCGGTGTCATCACTACAAACACACATCAAGGATGCAGGACAGGAGTCCATCTCAATGCAAATTGATTGTGTAAATAAATTAGGGATAACCAAGCCTTAGGAATATGGCTTGATGTAACTGAAAGGATGTATCTATGACAGCTCAAGAGCTTAACAGTCAGGGACTTTATGTGCCTGAATTAGAGCACGATGCCTGTGGTATCGGCTTTGTTGCCCACCTTAAAAACCGTAAATCTCACCAGATCGTCACTCAAGCTCTCGATATGCTCGCGCGTATGGAGCACCGTGGTGGTCAAGGCTGTGATCCTAGCAGTGGCGATGGTGCTGGCATCTTATTGCAAAAACCCCATGAATTTTTATTAGAAGAAACGGTTAAGCTGGGAATTAAATTACCTGCTTTTGCACAATATGGTGTAGGCGTAGTGTTATTTCCCAAAGACGAACATAAACGTCAACAATGTCGTGATATTCTTGAGCGCAATGCTAAACGTCTCGATCTGGAAATTATTGGTTATCGAGTACTTCCGGTCGATAATTCAATGATCGGTGAGGATCCACTCAGCACGGAACCTCAATTTGAACATGTTTTTATTACCGGTGGTGCTAATTTAGATCCCGCCGTATTAGAACGTAAGCTTTACGTATTACGTAATTACACTGTACGTGTATGTTTAGAAAGCGTATCCAATATTGGTGATGACTTCTACATCAACTCACTGTCATATAAAACCTTAGTCTATAAAGGCCAGTTAACGACAGCCCAAGTACCGCAATACTTCCTTGATTTACACAATCCAGCAATGGTCACCGCCTTAGCGTTAGTGCATTCCCGTTTTTCAACTAACACTTTTCCTCGCTGGCGATTAGCGCAACCTTTCCGTTATATTGCCCACAACGGTGAAATCAATACCGTGCGCGGCAATCTTAACTGGATGAAGGCCCGTGAAGCCATTCTTGAATCTGATTTATTCAGCCACCAAGAAATTAGTATGCTACTGCCAATTTGTCAGGAAGGTAGTTCAGATTCATCCAATTTTGATATGGCGCTTGAGTTATTAGTGCTTTCAGGGCGAAGTTTACCGCATGCTCTGATGATGTTAATCCCTGAAGCATGGCAAGAAAACACCAGCATGGATCCTAAGCGGCGCGCTTTTTATCAGTATCACGCCAATATTATGGAGCCGTGGGATGGCCCTGCATCTGTCTGTTTTACTGACGGTGTACAAGTCGGTGCTACATTAGATCGCAACGGGTTACGACCATCACGCTATACCGTCACTAAAGATGATTTTCTGATCATGGCATCAGAATCAGGGGTAGTAAAAATTGCCCCCGAAAATGTGCAGTTCCGTGGCCGCTTACAACCTGGGCGTATCTTCGTTGCCGATCTTGAACAAGGTCGTATTATTTCAGATGAAGAAGTTAAAGATAGCATCGCGACCTCACAGCCATATGAGCAATGGATCAAAGATAATTTACTAACACTAAAAACACTACCTGATGCTGACAACATGTACCACCAGCCAACCCCTGAGCGGTTACTGCATCATCAACAAGCCTTTGGTGTTAGCTCTGAAGAAGTCAACGATATTATTGTGCCACTCGCTAATGCTGGTTATGAACCATTAGGCGCGATGGGTGCTGATTGGCCATTAGCGGTGCTATCCCACCAATCACAACATTTATCTAATTACTTTAAGCAGTTATTTGCGCAAGTAACCAATCCACCGATTGATCCTATTCGTGAACGAATGGTGATGTCACTCAATACCTATCTTGGTAAAGATCAGAATTTACTGACGGAAACCTCTGAGCATTGTCATAAAGTTGAGCTCGAATCACCGGTATTATCTAATGCTGAGTTAGAAAAAATTCGCGCCATCGATAATGAACACCTGCAATCTAAAACCTTGGATATCGTGTTCAGAGCCAGCGGCGAACAAGGCAAACTTGATCGTGCATTAAAACGTATCTGTCAATACTCTGAAGATGCGGTGGTTGATGGTTACTCAATTATTATTTTAACCGACCGCGCAGTTAACTCTAACCATGCAGCCATCCCCGCGATGTTAGCTGTGGGTGCGGTTCACCATCACCTAATCCGCAAAGGCTTACGTGCTAAATGTGACATTGTAGTTGAAACGGGTGATGCCCGTGAAACCCACCATTTTGCGACCCTTATTGGTTATGGTGCTAATGCCATTAACCCTTATTTGGTCACGGAAACACTGGTCGATTTACAACATAAACGAAAACTTGACCCAGAACTGCCAACTGATACGTTATTTGATAACTACCGTAAAGGGGTTAACGGTGGACTGCTAAAAATCTTCTCTAAAATGGGAATTTCAACGCTGCAGTCTTACCATGGCGCGCAAATTTTTGAAGCCCTGGGTATTAGCAAATCAGTGGTTGATAAATACTTCACCGGTACTGTTACCCGTATTCAAGGATTAACAATTGATGATATTGCCCAAGAGGTCTTAGTACGTCACCGTGTTGGTTATCCAACCCGTGAAATTCCAGTACAAATCCTTGATGTAGGCGGTGTCTATCAGTGGAAACAACGCGGTGAAAAACACCTGTTTAATCCTGAAACGATTTCATTATTGCAACAATCAACCCGCAACAAAGATTATGACCAATTTAAGTTGTATGCCAAAGCTGTTGATGAACAAGGTGACAATGCTGCGACATTGCGTAGCCAGCTAGATTTTGTCAACAATCCAGCCGCTTCAATTGCACTGGATGAGGTTGAGTCACTTGATAATATTCTTAAACGCTTTGCAACGGGAGCCATGAGCTTTGGTTCGATATCTTATGAAGCGCACTCAACCTTAGCGGTCGCAATGAACCGCATTGGCGCGAAATCTAACTCAGGCGAAGGCGGTGAAGATCCGATTCGATTTGATAAAAAAGACAATGGTGATTGGGAGCGTTCAGCGATTAAGCAAGTAGCGTCTGGTCGTTTTGGAGTGACCTCATACTACCTCACCAATGCCGCTGAACTGCAAATTAAAATGGCACAGGGTGCAAAACCGGGTGAAGGCGGACAACTGCCGGGCGATAAAGTCGATGATTGGATTGGTGCAACCCGTCACTCAACCCCTGGGGTCGGCCTTATTTCACCACCACCTCACCACGATATTTACTCAATCGAAGATTTAGCTCAGCTAATCTATGATTTGAAAAATGCTAACCGTGACGGTCGTGTTAACGTCAAGTTGGTTTCAGAAGCTGGTGTTGGAACCATTGCTTCAGGCGTAGCCAAAGCCAAAGCTGATGTAGTGTTAATTGCAGGCTTTGACGGTGGTACCGGTGCATCCCCTATTTCATCGATTCGTCACACGGGTTTACCATGGGAACTTGGCTTAGCTGAAACCCATCAAACACTGCTTAAAAATGGTTTACGTAACCGAATAGTGGTGCAGTCTGATGGGCAAATGAAAACGCCGCGTGACCTTGCCATTGCGACCTTACTCGGCGCTGAAGAATGGGGCGTAGCAACCGCAGCACTCGTGGTTGAAGGTTGTATCATGATGCGTAAGTGTCATAAAAACACCTGCCCAGTGGGGATTGCGACTCAAAATAAAACCTTACGTGAGCGTTTTGATGGCCGCGTCGAAGATGTAGTAACCTTCTTCCAATACATGGCTCAAGGCTTACGTGAAGTAATGGCTGAACTCGGTTTCCGCACCATTGATGAAATGGTTGGCCAAGCGCAGAAGCTTAAATTGCGTGATGATATCGGCCACTGGAAATACAAAAACCTCGATCTTAGTCCAGTACTGTACATTCAACCGCCACGAGCTGAAGATGGTATTTATAACCAACGTCAGCAAGATCATGGTTTAGAAAACGTACTTGATAGAACCTTGATTCGATTAGCACAACCGGCACTGACTACAGGTGAAGCGGTTACCGCACAACTGCCGATCATCAATACCGATCGTAGTGTTGGCACTATGCTGTCTAATGAAATATCAAAAGTCTATAAAGACCACGGTTTACCACTGCCGATGACGGTCAAATTTAACGGCTCTGCGGGGCAAAGTTTTGGGGCTTTCCTTGCTAAAGGGGTCCACTTTACCGTCGAAGGCGATGCCAATGATTATTGGGGGAAAGGCCTTTCTGGCGGTACACTCGTTCTCTACCCTGATCGTCAATCCGATATTATTGCTGAAGATAATATTGTGGTTGGTAACGTGTGTTTCTACGGTGCAACCTCTGGCGAATCTTACATTCGTGGCCTTGCAGGTGAACGTTTCTGTGTTCGAAACTCAGGCGCGAAAGTGGTCGTCGAAGGCATTGGCGATCATGGCTGTGAATACATGACCGGTGGTGTTGCCGTTATTTTAGGTCAAACAGGCCGTAACTTTGCTGCGGGCATGAGTGGCGGTGTCGCTTATGTATGGGATCAATTTGGTGATTTTGAAACCAAACTCAACGCTGAACTGGTTGATATTGATCCAATCGAAGCTGACGATAAAGCTGTTTTACTTGAGATGTTAGCTAAACATATTGAATTCACCGGTAGTACGGTTGCAGAACTGTTCTTATCTAATCTTGAGGCTAACCTCAAGCAGATGATAAAAGTCATGCCAAGGGATTACAAAGCCGTATTACAACAGCGTCAAGCTGCCGCTCACAACAAGGAAACGTTGGAGGCCATCAATGGGTAAGCCTACGGGATTTTTAGAATTTGGCCGTGAACTGCCAAATAAGTTAGATCCAAGTGTTCGTATTCAGAATAATAAAGAATTTGTCCTTAACGATGAATTTGGTGACAAAATTCAAGAACAATCATCACGTTGTATGGATTGTGGCGTACCTTTTTGCCATAACGCATGCCCGATTGGTAATATTATTCCTGAATTTAATGATGCGGTTTATCGCGATAGCTGGGAAGAAGCATGGAACATTTTAAGTTCAACCAACAACTTCCCTGAATTTACAGGACGCGTCTGCCCAGCCCCTTGTGAAAGTGGTTGTGTGCTTGGCATAAATCAAGATCCAATCACCATCTGTAATATTGAAAAAACCATTGTTGAAACTGCTTATCGTAACGGTTATGCCAAACCTAAAACGCCACGTTCACGTACAGGAAAAACCATTGCTATTATCGGTTCGGGTCCTGCGGGGTTATCCGCCGCAGAACAACTTAACAGTGCAGGTCATACTGTGACCGTGTTTGAGCGCGATGAAAAAGTGGGAGGCTTACTGCGATTTGGGATTCCTGACTTTAAACTTGGGATGGATATTATTGATCGTAAAATTGACCTGATGGCGCAAGCTGGTGTGAAATTTGAAGTCAATGCTCATATTGGGGTCGATATTAACGCCCAACAGTTACGCCAAGAATTTGATGTTATTTTGCTAACTGGTGGTTCAACTGTCCCGCGTAATTTACCTATTCCGGGGCGTGAGCTTAATGGCGTCCATTTTGCGATGGACTTTTTAGCCCAAAATAACCGCCGTGCAAACGATATGGATCTCAAGACAGCTGAAGTACATGCACAAAACAAGCATGTCGTTGTCATTGGTGGTGGCGATACTGGTTCAGATTGTGTCGGTACTTCCAACCGCCATGGCGCGGCAAGTATCACTCAAGTCGAAATCATGCCATTACCACCAGAGCAACGCCCAGCCAATCAACCGTGGCCGTCATACCCAATGATCATGAAAACCTCGACCTCACATGAAGAAGGCTGTGATCGCTATTGGAATATTCTGACCAAAGAATTTATTGATGATGGTAACGGTAATGTCAAAGGGCTACGGATCGCTGATATTGCATGGCAAGACGCCAAACCTGGTGAAAGACCGAACTTTGAAGAGATAGCCGGAACCGAACGCATCATAGCCTGTGATATGGCATTTTTAGCGATGGGGTTTTTACACCCAGAGCCAACAGGCGTATTAGCACAGTTGGATATTAAACTTGATGATTACGGTAATGTTGCCACTCAGAATTTCGCTACCAGTCAAACTGGCGTATTTGCCGCAGGTGATATGCGAACCGGACAATCATTAGTAGTGCGATGCATCAATGAAGGTCGAGAATCAGCTCGTGTGATTGATAGCTACTTAATGGGTAACTCCCATCTTGAAGCGAAAGCGAATTCATTGATGCTTTCGTAAACTTATTATTGTTTGATTCAACTAAAAAATTTAAAGCCAGCGCATTAACGCTGGCTTTTTATTGGTTACAGCTCAGAAGATTATATCCTTATACAATTTTATAACATATCATCACACCACCCACCACGATTAGTGCTTTTTTAATCTAAAAATACAATTATTAACCCTTAATTATTACTCAAAAAAACTTACAGCTGTAATGAATATAACTTTATTTCAGATAGTTAAGATTAATAAAAACCAGTTAATGGTTATAAGTGTCATTTGTTAGCAATATTTGACCTTTTTGTAAATTATCGTTAGTTTGAAATATCGTAGGAGGCAAAATGAGTAATCAAGATTGATTTTCATTTTGCAGTAAAACTGTTTACAGCAAACAGGAGCAAGGGAGAATTGCAATGTCACTGTATAACCCATCACTAGAAAAAGATAACTGTGGCTTCGGTCTTATCGCCCACATTGAAGGCGAAACTAGCCATAAACTTGTTCGTACCGCAATATCTGCCCTCGATCGTATGACTCACCGAGGAGGAATTGCCGCGGATGGAAAAACTGGCGATGGCTGTGGCTTATTAATTAAAAAGCCTGATAATTTTTATCGTATTATTGCCGCAGAAAAGCAGTGGAATCTATCGCGTGAATTTGCGGTAGGAATGATATTCCTCAGTCAAGATCCTATCCTTGCTCAACATGCACGTGAAATTATCAACGAAGAGTTGATCACCGAAACCTTATCCATTGCGGGTTGGCGTGAAGTACCGATTAACTCAACTGTCCTCGGGCCAATAGCACAACAATCATTGCCAACCATTGAACAAGTGTTTATCAATGCCCCTGCGGGATGGAAACCACGGGACATTGAACGTCGGCTTTATATTGCTCGGCGTCGAATTGAAAAACGTATTACCGATGATAAAGAGTTCTATATTTGTAGCCTCTCAACCCAAGTCACGGTCTACAAAGGGTTATTTATGCCCGCTGATCTGCCTAAATTTTATCAAGATTTAGGCGATATTCGATTAGAGTCCTCGATCTGCTTATTCCACCAGCGTTTCTCAACCAATACTCAACCGCGATGGCCATTAGCACAACCATTCCGTTACTTAGCCCATAATGGTGAAATTAATACCATTACCGGTAACCGCCAATGGGCACGTGCACGCGCTTATAAATTTAGCTCGCCACTGCTGCCCGATTTAAAAACAGCGGCGCCATTTGTTAATGAAACCGGATCTGATTCATCAAGCCTTGATAATATGCTGGAGCTATTTTTAGCCGGCGGGATGGATCTCTTCCGTGCGATGCGAATGCTCGTGCCACCAGCATGGCAAAACCACCCAGATATGGATCCCGCATTACGTGCTTTTTATGATTTTAACTCCAAGCATATGGAACCATGGGATGGTCCTGCAGGTATTGTAATGTCAGATGGTCGTTACGCGGCGTGTAATCTTGATCGTAATGGCCTTCGCCCTGCGCGTTATGTGATCACCAAAGATAAACTGATCACCATCGCTTCTGAAGTCGGCATTTGGGATTACACCCCAGATGAAGTGGCAGAAAAAGGCCGCGTTGGCCCCGGTGAACTATTGGTTATCGATACTAAATTTGCCAAAATTTGGCATTCACAAGATATTGATAACGAACTGATGAGCCGCCATCCGTATAAGCAATGGATGGATACTCATGTTCAACATTTAGTGCCCATTGAGCAGTTAGATGATAGCCATATAAGCCAACGTAGTTTGGATGATAATCAGCTTAATACTCACCACAAACAATTTAATGTCAGCCGAGAAGAGCTCGATCAAGTGCTGCGAGTTATTGGTGAAAATGGTCAAGAAGCCACAGGCTCAATGGGTGATGATGCACCAATGGCAGTATTGTCGTCACAGCAGCGTCCTATCACCGACTATTTCCGTCAAATGTTTGCGCAAGTCACTAACCCACCGATCGATCCTTTACGTGAAAAGCATGTAATGTCGCTTGCGAGCTGTATTGGTCGTGAAATTAATGTGTTCTGTGAAACCGACAGTCATGCTCAACGAGTGGCATTTAAGTCACCAGTGTTGCTGTATTCTGATTTAAAACAATTATTGGATCTCGATCAGCAATACTACGCCAGCAATCAGCTCGATATTAATTTTGATCCACAACAAACCGATCTTGAGCAAGCGATTATTAGCTTATGTGATAAAGCGCAGCAGTTAGTTGAACAAGGGGCGGTACTGATTGTGTTATCCGATCGCAGCATCAGCAAAGAGACTCTGCCGATTCCAGCCGCAATGGCGGTAGGTGCCGTTCAACGCCGATTAGTCGATAACAATTTACGTTGTGATACCAATATTGTGGTTGAAACCGCTACCGCACGCGATCCGCATCAATTTGCGGTGTTGTTTGGTTTTGGTGCTACGGCGGTTTACCCCTACCTTGCCTATGAATCATTGGCAAAAATGGTCGATAGTAATGTCATTAACAAGCCTTATCGCGAGGTGATGATCAACTACCGTAATGGTATCGATAAAGGCCTGTTTAAGATCATGTCCAAAATGGGTATCTCAACCATTTCCTCTTACCGTTGTTCAATGTTATTTGAAGCTATTGGCTTAGGTGATGACATTATTGAGTTGTGTTTCAAAGGGGTTTCAAGCCGTATTGCTGGCGCTGATTTTAGTGATATTCAACAAGATCTGCACAACCTTGCGCGTACAGCATGGCTAAAACGCAAACCGATTGATCACGGCGGCTTACTTAAATATGTTCACGGTGGCGAGTTCCACGCTTATAACCCGGATGTCGTTTCAACTTTACAAAAAGCGGTTAAATCTGGCGATTATCAAGATTATCTCGCTTTTGCAGAGCAAGTAAATCATCGCCCTGTAGCCGCTATTCGTGACTTATTGGCCTTAACGGATAACCATAATCCAATTGCGATTGAGAACGTAGAAGCCGCAACGGAATTGTATAAGCGCTTTGACTCAGCAGCGATGTCGATTGGCGCCCTAAGCCCAGAGGCACACGAAGCATTAGCAATTGCAATGAACAGGTTAGGCGGTTGTTCTAACTCAGGTGAAGGTGGTGAAGATCCACGTCGTTTTGGTACTGAGCGTAACTCACGTATTAAGCAAGTGGCGTCTGGTCGCTTTGGCGTCACTCCGCATTATTTAGTCAATGCCGATGTGATCCAAATTAAAATCGCGCAAGGGGCAAAACCCGGTGAAGGCGGTCAACTTCCGGGGCATAAAGTTACCACTGAAATTGCCAAGTTACGCTTTGCCGTACCTGGCGTGACCTTAATTTCCCCACCTCCACATCACGATATTTATTCGATTGAAGATCTGGCGCAACTAATTTTCGATCTCAAGCAGGTCAATCCCAAAGCGTTGGTGTCTGTCAAACTGGTATCAGAACCCGGCGTTGGCACTATCGCGACAGGTGTTGCCAAAGCTTATGCCGATTTAATCACGATCTCAGGTTATGACGGTGGTACGGGCGCAAGTCCACTGACGTCAGTCAAATATGCAGGTAGCCCGTGGGAGCTGGGTCTAGCTGAAACCCAACAAGCATTGGTCACTAACGGTTTACGACATAAGATCCGTCTGCAAGTGGATGGCGGCTTAAAAACAGGGCTCGATGTGGTTAAAGCAACGATTTTAGGCGCAGAAAGCTTTGGTTTTGGTACCGCGCCAATGGTGGCACTTGGGTGTAAATACCTGCGTATTTGTCATCTAAACAACTGCGCAACAGGTGTGGCGACACAAGATGAAAAACTGCGTCGTGATTTCTTTAAAGGCTTACCAGAACAGGTAATGAATTACTTTATTGGTGTTGGCGAAGAAGTTCGACAATTATTAGCCCAACTTGGAATCAAACAATTAACCGATTTAATCGGTCGCACTGATTTATTGCAACAACTGGATGGTTTTACCGCTAAACAATCAAAACTGGATTTAAGTCCACTATTGGTCGCACCGACACCACAAGCAGGTAAAACCTTATATTGTAGTGAAGCCAATACCCCATTTGATGATGCGCAGTTAAGCCAACAATTATTGGATCATACGCTAAGTGCAATAGAAACGCGCAGCGGCGGTAATTATCACTTCCCAATTTGTAATACAGATCGATCAATTGGCGCGCGCTTATCCGGTGAAATCGCTCATCGCTATGGTAATCAAGGCATGGCATCAGCACCGATTACACTCAATTTTGTCGGTACTGCAGGGCAATCTTTTGGCGTTTGGAATGCTGGCGGTGTAAACCTTAATTTAACCGGTGACGCTAACGACTACGTTGGTAAAGGTATGGCCGGAGGCAAAATAGCTATTCGTCCGCCACTTGGCTCGTCATTTAAATCCAATGATGCCACCATTATTGGCAACACTTGCCTATATGGCGCTACAGGTGGCAAATTATTTGCAGCAGGTAAAGCAGGAGAACGTTTTGCGGTCCGTAACTCAGGGACGATAGCGGTAGTAGAAGGGGCTGGTGATAACGCTTGTGAATATATGACTGGCGGAATTATCGCTATTTTAGGTAAGACTGGCGTCAATTTCGGCGCCGGAATGACGGGTGGCTTTGCGTATATCTTAGATGAAGATGGTGATTTTGCAGGACGCGTAAACCCTGAGTTAATTGAAGCAGTCGCACTTGATCAACTCAAAATCCATCAAGAACATTTACGCGGATTAATTGATCGTCACCTGCAAGAAACAGGCTCAACTCGTGCGCATGAAATTTTGGCTAACTTTGACCAATGGATTCCAAAATTCTACCTTGCAAAGCCAAAGTCAGCGGATATCAATACGCTGTTAGGTCATCAAAGTCGTTCAGAATCTGAACTACGTCTTCAGGCACAATAAGGGAGGGAAACCAAATGAGCCAGAATGTTTACCAATTTATTGATGTCGAGCGTATCGACCCACCTAAAAAAGCGATTCAAATTCGAAAAATCGAGTTTGTCGAAATTTATGAGCCCTTTACCGAGCAGCAAGCGGGAGCACAAGCAGACCGTTGCCTCGATTGTGGTAACCCTTATTGTGAGTGGAAATGTCCCGTACATAACTACATTCCACAATGGTTAAAGCTTGCTAATGAAGGCCGAATTATTGAAGCGGTAGAGTTATCACATCAAACCAATACCCTGCCAGAAGTCTGCGGTCGCGTTTGTCCTCAAGATCGCTTATGTGAAGGGGCATGTACCCTTAATGACGATTTTGGTGCAGTCACAATTGGTAATGTTGAAAAATACATTACTGATAAAGCGTTTGAAATGGGGTGGAAACCCGATATGTCAGGCGTTGAACTAACAGATAAAAAAGTCGCCATCATTGGTGCAGGTCCTGCAGGATTATCATGTGCTGATGTTCTAGTACGTAACGGCGTAAAACCAGTGGTATTTGATCGCTACCCTGAAATTGGCGGCTTACTGACGTTTGGTATTCCTTCGTTCAAATTAGAAAAAGATATTATGGTCAATCGCCGTCGTGTCTTTACTGAAATGGGGGTTGATTTCCAACTTAATACTGAAGTCGGTAAAGATATCAGCATTGACACCCTACTCGCTGATTATGATGCGGTTTTCTTAGGGGTCGGCACCTATAAAAATATGCGTGCTGGACTTGAAAATGAAGATGCTAATGGTGTTTACGACGCACTGCCATTCTTAGTCTCTAATACTTATAGAGTAATGGAACTTAACCAATCACAGCCTTTTATTGATATGCAAGGCAAGCGAGTTGTCGTCCTTGGTGGTGGTGATACCGCAATGGATTGTGTCCGTACCTCAATTCGCCAAGGCGCTAATAACGTTATCTGCGCTTACCGCCGTGACGAAGCCAATATGCCAGGCTCCAAACGTGAAGTGAAAAATGCACGAGAGGAAGGGGTTAAGTTTATGTTTAACCTGCAACCATTAGGCATTGAGGTCGATAGTTCAGGTAACGTGGTTGGCGTTAAAGTCGTAAAAACCGCCTTAGGTGACGCTGATGCTGCGGGTCGTCGACGCCCTGAACCCGTTGCCGACAGTGAACATGTCTTAGCGGCTGATGCGGTGATTATGGCATTTGGTTTTCAACCACACGCCATGCCTTGGCTCTCGCCTTATGATGTCGAGCTCGATCAATGGGGCCGAATTAAAGCCGCTAACACTGAGTTTGCTTTCCAAACTACCAACCCTAAAATCTTTGCTGGCGGTGACGCGGTACGTGGTTCTGATTTGGTAGTCACCGCCATTGATGAAGGCCGAAAAGCCGCTGATGGTATTCTCGATTATTTAAATCTATAACCAACCGCCCCATAAATACGCGTAATTAACCCCACAGTTGTATTTACAACGGTGGGGTCTTTTTGTGATTAGCCGAGTTTTGGCGAGAGTTTTGGAATAATGATTATGGCTCATGCTACAATCTTAGCCATATCAGCACGGCAAGTGCACCCCATCAAAAAGAGATACCATTCATGAAAATCGGCATTATTGGCGCGATGGAACAAGAAGTTGCCATCCTTAAAGATCAACTTACTGACTGTGAAATCCATAATACAGCAGGTTGTACTATCTACACTGGCAAACTTAACGGTGCAGATGTGGCATTACTGCAATCAGGTATTGGTAAAGTATCTGCAGCAATAGGTACGGCTGTTTTACTTGACACCTTTAAGCCTGATGTAGTGATTAATACTGGTTCTGCTGGCGGTTTCGAATCAAGCTTGAACGTGGGTGATGTAGTTATTTCAACAGAAGTACGTTACCACGATGCTGATGTAACTGCATTTGGTTACGAAATTGGTCAAATGGCACAACAACCTGCCGCTTTCCTGTCTGATGAAAAATTAATGTCTGTTGCAGAACAAGCACTAGCAGCATTGCCACAACCACCACACGCGGTTCGTGGTTTAATTTGTACTGGCGATGCTTTTGTATGTTCAGCTGACAAGCAAAACTTTATTCGTACTCATTTCCCAACTGTAGTTGCAGTTGAAATGGAAGCCGCTGCCATTGCGCAAGCTTGTCACCAATTTAAGGTGCCATTTGTGGTTGTACGCGCAATTTCTGATGTTGCCGACAAAGAATCACCAATGAGCTTTGATGAGTTCCTGCCACTTGCAGCACAGAGTTCTTCCGTAATGGTCGCTAAAATGGTTGAATTGTTAAACTAATAACATCAATGAGATGATAACTACTGATGACAACTTCGGCATTTATCGCCTCATTGACAACCAATAGCTCCCTGCTAGCTTTGTGGGGAGCATTAGTATTACATTGGTTATTACCCATCCCCTATCCTATGCACCCATTGCGTATCTGGCACCGTTTAGCCCTATTAATAGCAGCACGGGTCAACCATCCTCATGATAATTACGCTCAGCGATTATTAGCGGGTTATTTAGCTTGGGCATTAATGTGGCTTACTGTAGTGGTGTTATTATTCGCGACCAGCCAATTAGTGTGGTATCCCACTTTATTTCAATTAACATTATTATGGCTTGCCCTTGATTGGCAGCATACCAGCCAACTTAGCCATCAATTTAATTATGCTTATGGTCACAACGATAAAGCTCAATGTCGTCAATTGCTCGCCCCTTATCTTAATCGAAATACCACTGTATTATCCCTGCTTGGTTTAGGCAAAGCTGGCGCTGAAACCATCATTTTAAGCTATGGCAGGCATGTGGTTGGAGTTTTGTTTTGGTATGCGATCGGTGGTGGCATTGCTGCTATTTTATATCGATTAGCCATTGGCCTTGCACGAGCATGGTCACCGACACGTACTCAGTATGCGGTATTTGGATATCCAGCAATACGTATTGCAGCAATACTTGATATTCTACCGCTGCGCTTATTTGCTTTATTATTAAGTATGGGGCGTAATAGCCGTGTGGCAATAAAAGGATTACGGCAGCAAGGTGAAAACTGGCACTTACCCGGTCCCGGTTGGTTATTAGTGGTTATCGGTTATAAGCTCGCCTTATCTCTCGGTGGTCCAGCAATTTACAATAATGTCAAAATGGAACGACCTCGCCTTGGTGGTAGAATTACACCCGCCGCGCTACACATTGCACAAATACAACAACTCATCACTCAGCGACTTTATGTATGGGTCGTACTTGAAAGCTTATTATTATACTTTTTTAGTGGAATTTTATAGTGCGCATCTTATGTCTATTTATGTTGATTATCAGCACCATTACGCCAAGTATTGCAGCCACGTTAGCGCAACAAACCCAACGGATTATTAGCTTATCACCGCATACCACTGAAATGGCTTATGCGGCTGGATTAGGAAACAAGCTTATAGCAGTCAGTGCTTACAGTGACTACCCTCCCGCAGCTGAAAAATTAGAGCGTGTAGCAAATTATCGCGGTCTTAAAATGGAGCGTATTTTAGCGCTAAAACCTGATTTGATTTTAGCTTGGCAAGGAGGAAATCCAAGCCGAGAATTAGCACGTTTAGAACAACTTGGGATTAAAATACTCTATTCAAACCCAAAAACATTGGTCGATATTCCCAAGACATTAGAACGACTGGGGCAATATGCCGATTCACCACAGATTGCACAGCAAGCTGCCGCTGAATTTAGACATCAATTACAACAACTGCAACTAACCAATCACAATAAACCTAAAGTACGCTATTTTTATCAATTAGGTTCAACGCCATTAATGACCGTTGCCGATAGTGGCTGGCCAAGTCAAATTTTTCAATTTTGTGGTGGCGACAATATTTTTGCAAATAGCAGTGTGGCCTACCCGCAAGTTAACCAAGAGCAAGTGATTGTTCGTCAGCCTCAAGTGATATTTAGTGCTCAACCAATCGCTGACACTCAACAATTATGGGCACAATGGCAACATCAACTGGTTGCATTTAAGCAACAACACATTTATCAACTAAACACTAACTGGCTAAATAGACCCACACCACGAACGTTACTTGCCATAAAACAAGTCTGTACCTTATTCGATCAAGTACGAGGCGATCACTAATCACACTATTGCGATAAACCCTGTGAATAATCTCACAAAGCATTTCATTATGGTTGTTACTGACGAATTTATTCGTACAATCTCTGCCGCTTAACTCAACTTCATTATTCTTGTAGGTACAGAGATGCTCATTTATTTTCTCGATATGTTTGGCACTGCCATTTTTGCTGCATCAGGTGTACTTATGGCAGGACGACTACGTATGGATCCTTTTGGCGTCGTGGTACTTGCAAGTGTAACAGCCATTGGTGGTGGTACTATTCGAGATATGGCATTAGGGGCAACCCCTGTTTTTTGGATTCATGACACCAACTATTTATGGGTAATTTTTATCACCTGTATCATCACCATGATCGCATCTCAACGCCCACGTCGAATGCCATGGTATTTTCTACCTGTTGCCGATGCTATCGGCCTTGCGGTATTCGTTGCTATTGGTGTTGAAAAATCATTACGTTATGGTGCATCACCACTAGTCGCGGTTATTATGGGTGTGATCACTGGATGTGGCGGTGGCGTTATTCGAGATGTTTTAGGTCGTGAAGTGCCGATGATTTTCAGAACGGAAGTTTATGCTACTGCTTGTATTATTGGCGGTACCATTCATACCCTTAGTTTATCACTGGGAGTCCTACCGTCGATGGCTGCCATTATGGGTATTATTACCACCCTTTCGATTCGCTTAGCCGCTATTCGTTGGAATCTTTCTTTACCCACTTTTGCTCTGCGTAATTAACCTAACGTAATGACACCACTGATAATAAAAAACCGCCACTATGTAACATGGCGGTTTTTTTATATCTTTTGTTTATCATTTATTAAACATAGCGTTATTGCTTAATAGTCATGATATTGAGATAACAACTATTCTTCAATAACAACTCGACTACGTTGAAAACGGCGGTAAACCAGCCAGACAATAGCAATAACGATAACCGCAGCAACAATCCAACATTGAGTTTGATATTTATGATAAAACGCCAAAATAGGTGCGACTTCGTCACGTAAATAAGCAGGCGCAACACCAAACACAAGTAACCACACGGTCACAGCAAGAAAGTTACCCGTAAAGAACAATTTAGCGGGCATTGCTGCAATACCACAGCCAATACACATAAATTGCTTAATACCTTCCACAAAACGGCTAATGATCAGCCCTAACATACCATAGCGATCGATAAAACCATGTAATTTGGTTAATGTTTTAGGCTTAATCCATTGTTTTCGAGTGACAACGTGTCCAAATTGACGCCCAATAAAATAACCAATGCTATTACCAATAAAGCTGGCGCTCCAGCCAACCATCAATACCGCGGGTAATGACATTTTTCCTGATGCCGCTAATAAACTTGCCACAACCAATAATGACTGTCCTGGTGCGGGAATCCCCATCCCTTCAACCGCAATTGCCAGCGCTAAAATATAATAGCCATATTGCTGCAGCAATGGCGTGAGTTCAGTAATAATATGTTGAATCGATTCCATGGCCAGTCTATGTCAGAAAAAAGAATTTGAATTTGTGATGATAGACCGAATTTAACAGAGACTCTAACGATCAAAGCTAAAAATTAAGCTTACAAAAATGAACTAATTTAGAAAAATCAACTCTCAGTAGATAAGAATATGTTTTGCAGCAAGATAAAGGTTCATTGTAGCTTGTTGTAAAAGTAACCATTTTGGGTTACTTCGACAAATTTTATAAAAACAATATTGAATATTTGGTCTTCAATAGCACCTGATATTGAAAGCCGTTACACTTAATATTATTTATTTTTTATCTAGTACCATCATGAATGGAAGCTCATTACCTCGTATGCCAAGAATAAATAAAATACTGATAGGGATAATCAGTAGTGCGGTTATTGCGCTTATTGTGGCTCCTGAAATTTATGCAGAGCCACCTGCTAAAACTGAATTTAAATATCAATTAGGTCAGCACTATCCGCTCGCTTTATCACCATCATCAGCGACTACGGCTAAACACCTACCACACTCAGCGTTAGTATGGAAAAACCATATCGTCGAAAATGGTGAAAGTTTAGCTATCGCATTTGATAGTGTTGGTTTAGACAGTGCTCTATTACATCAAATTGTTACAACCAACAGTAAAACCAAAAAACTGACGTCACTGCGCCCTGGGGATAAATTGAATTTTGGTTTTGATGATGCGGGTAAATTAATGGAATTACACCAACCATTAACCAACCTTGAAACCTTAATCATCAAACGTAATCGTGATAACAATGACTTTACTGCCACAATAACGAAACAACAGATAGAAACTCAAACCAATTATGCGCAAGCAACCATTGACTCTAGTTTCTGGAGTGCCGCAGATAAAGCAGGATTAACAGCCAATCAAATCATGGAAATAGCAGCGCTGTTCGGTTGGGATATCGACTTTGCACTTGATATTCGTGCGGGGGATAAATTTGAAGTGTTATTTGAACAACATTACCTTGATGGCAACCCGATAGATCACGGTAATATTTTAGCTGCCACGTTTACCAATATGGGACAAACATTTACGGCAGTCCGCCATGATAACGGTAAATATTATGATAAAGATGGTCAGGCGATGCGAAAGGCTTTTCTTCGCTCACCAATCAACTTCCGTTACGTCAGCTCTAACTTTAATCCGCGTCGGCTACATCCGGTAACCAAACAAGTAAAAGCCCACCGTGGCACCGACTATGTAGCTCCGATTGGCACCCCTATTTGGGCAGCGGGTGATGGTGTTGTTATCGAATCAAGTTATAACCAATTTAATGGTAACTATGTCTTTATTCGTCATAATGGCAACTATGTCACCAAATATTTGCACATGACGAAACGCATGGTG
Source organism: Photobacterium sp. NCIMB 13483 (assembly GCF_003025475.1). Classification (NCBI taxonomy): domain Bacteria; kingdom Pseudomonadati; phylum Pseudomonadota; class Gammaproteobacteria; order Vibrionales; family Vibrionaceae; genus Photobacterium; species Photobacterium sp. NCIMB 13483. The sequence goes on along the minus strand of NZ_PYLV01000023.1, from coordinate 26,502 downwards.
AAAAATGGCCAGCGCATTAAACAAGGACAAACTATTGGTACCTTAGGCGGAACAGGACGAGTGACGGGCCCGCATTTGCATTATGAATTCTTAGTTAACGGTCAGCATCAAAATCCACGCACTGTTGATTTGCCCCAAGCGCATTCACTTTCAGGCTCAACACAAACCGTGTTTAAGCAGCAAGCAGGTGACAAACTAGAACAGGTAAAAAGCTACAGTCACTTATTAGCAAACAACGGTATTTTATTACCACAAAGCTAATTAATGGCTGTAATAGCTATCCATATTCAAAAAAAAAGCCGTCAGATAGACGGCTTTCTTTATAATACAAACAGATCACAGTATTACACGCTAAATGACGCACCACAGCCACATGTTGTGGTGGCATTAGGGTTATTCACAAAGAAGCGCGAACCTTCTAAGCCTTCAGTGTAATCAACAACACCACCCACTAAATACTGTAAGCTCATTGGATCAACAACTAATGTTACACCATTGTTTTCAATAGTCATATCACCATCATTGACTTTTTCATCAAATGTAAAGCCATATTGAAACCCACTACAACCACCACCTGTAATATATACACGTAGTTTTAATTCTGGATTTTCTTCTTCAGCGATAAGCGTTTTTACTTTATTAGCAGCCACATCAGAAAAAGTCAGCGGCAAATTAACATCGCTCATTACAAAACCTCTCAAACACTTCCATTAATTAAAGGTGATTATCTAATACCTGACTATTGTGTTCAAGTATTAGCCGTCTCAACTGGAGCATCATGTGGTGAATCGTGGCCTAATTTTTCTTTTTTAATCGTACGATGCAACAATTGGGAGTAAATCGGCTGACCACCTAACATTTGAGCCATCATAGTTGCACCCAGTGTAGTTACAACTAAGGGTAAAATAAGGTGGTAGTTATTGGTCATTTCAATCACCAATAAAATACCAGTAATAGGCGCGCGCACAGTTGCTGCAAATAACGCCCCCATACCTGCGATAGCAAATAAACCCGGTGCAATCCCTAAATGAGGATAAAGGTCGAGAGCTACGGTGCCAAAAAACGTACCAAATAAAGTACCTAATGCTAGCATCGGTGCAAAAATACCACCGGGAGCACCGGATCCAAAACATAACAGTGTTGTTACAACACGAGCAAAGAACAACAGCAATAGCATATTTAAACTATAGTCGCCATTAGTCGCAGGAGGAATAAGGAAAACACCGCCGCCAGTTAGCTCAGGGAAGTAAAGTAGCAATAAGCCGAAACAACCACCTAATAAGCCTCCCGTAATTAAATAACGGGTACGATTATTATGGTGAATAGTGACAAACCAATCTAATGTAAAAATAATTAAACGGTTAAAAACGACACCAAAGCCACCAAAGAGTAGCCCTAGAACTAAGAATAACCATAATGAAGTCAGCGCGGGTGCATCATATTGCGGCATAGTAATAACCGCACTTTGGCCTGAAATAAAGCGAAATACGATCGTCGACATCATCGCTGAAATCATTACACATTTAACTGAAATTAAACTGTAACGAAATTGAGGTCGCATCTCCTCAATAACAAACATAATGCCCGCCATAGGCGCATTAAATGCCGCAGCTAAACCACCAGCAGCACCAGCAGCAAGTAATGAGTGACGGCCTTCTTTATCTTTTAAACGGAAAATATCTGAAATCATACGACCGATATTACCGCCCATTTGTACAGTCGGACCTTCACGTCCTAGCACCATACCTGAGCCTAATGCACCTAAACCACCAAAGAACTTAACCGGAATAACTCGCCACCAGCGTACAGGACGCATTTCATCCATCGCGCCTTCAATTTCTGGAATACCAGAACCGCCAGCTTCAGGGGCAAAACGACATACAAGGAAATAACCAATAAAGGCTAAAATACCGCTGACAAGAAATGCCGCTAACCACAATGGCAGCACACTGGTAATTTCATCACGCAGCCAAACTGTTCGTTGTTCACTCACCCATCGCACACCAATTTCAAATAGTGTACCGGCTAAGCCAGCAAGCGTTCCGACTAAAGCCGAAAGGAATAGAACAGAAATAGGTGTTTTATCTTGGGTCAAAAAACGCCTAACCAAACCACTCGGTTGCAGGTGGAAGGGCATATGAAGACCGCGCGATTTTTCAGTCATTAGAGAGCCGTATTATATAAAGATAACGCCATTACAGCGAGAGGATGAAGATAGAATTAATACTATAGCCTAATCGAATGTGGTTATGATTTACACTGCTAATGTTGAAAAATAGCTTTGCAACTGTGACTTGTTTCTCAGAATCAACGGGTTTTATTTTAAATTTGGCTTCATTTAAAACAGTAAAATGACTCTATATTCAGCAACACTTTAGGTACAATAAGGCAGTTTCACTCCCCACACTTCTCTTGCCTATGGTTGATTAGGACAGATAATTCTGTGGATTGAATCACCGCCTTACTTTTTTATAGGATTTCACATGAGCAAAACGAACAAGTCAGCTGATTTATTTGCTAAAGCACAACAAAAAATCCCTGGGGGTGTCAACTCACCAGTCCGTGCTTTTGCTGGTGTTGGTGGCACACCACTATTTATTGAGCGTGCCGATGGCGCGTATATTTTTGATGCCGATGGTAATGCTTATATCGATTATGTTGGTTCATGGGGTCCAATGATTTTAGGACATAACCATGCCGCTATTCGTGATGCTGTAATTAACGCAGCACAACAAGGCTTAAGCTTTGGCGCACCAACAGCAATGGAAATCACCATGGCTGAGTTAGTGTCAGAACTCGTACCGTCAATGGAAATGGTACGTATGGTAAGTTCAGGCACTGAGGCGACCATGAGTGCAATTCGTCTTGCTCGTGGTTTTACTGGTCGTGACAAAATTCTGAAATTTGAAGGCTGTTATCACGGTCATGCTGATTGCCTATTAGTAAAAGCAGGCTCAGGTGCATTAACTCTTGGGCAACCAAGCTCTCCAGGTGTTCCCGCTGACTTTGCTAAACATACGTTAACTGCAACTTACAACGATTTGAATTCAGTTCGTGAAGCATTCATGGCTCAACCAGATCAGATCGCTTGTATTATTGTTGAGCCCGTTGCTGGCAACATGAATTGCATTCCGCCCGTACCAGGCTTCCTTGAAGGCCTTCGTGAAATTTGTGATGAATTTGGCGCGCTACTGATCCTTGATGAAGTCATGACGGGTTTCCGTGTTTCACAAGGTGGTGCGCAAGGGTATTACAACATCAAACCTGATATCACAACACTGGGTAAAATTATCGGTGGTGGTATGCCTGTGGGTGCCTTTGGTGGGCGTCGTGATGTAATGGAATTTGTCGCGCCAACTGGCCCTGTATATCAAGCAGGAACATTATCAGGTAACCCTGTAGCCATGGCGGCAGGTCATGCTTGTTTAACGGTACTAACAGAAGATGGTAATGAAAAACGCTTAGCGAAAACCACTCAGCGTTTAGCAACAGGCTTTAAAGCTTTAGCTGATAAACACGGTATTCCACTGGCGGTAAACCAAGTGGGTGCAATGTTTGGTTTCTTCTTTATCGATCAAGATACTGTGACTTGCTATGACGATGTGACCAAGTGTGATATTGAACGCTTCAAGCGCTTCTTTAATTTAATGCTTGATAAAGGCGTGTACCTTGCACCTTCAGCCTATGAAGCATGTTTTACCTCACTCGCACACAATACCAAAGAAATTGATGCAACATTAGAAGCGGCAGATTTTGCGTTTGCCACTCTGGCTGCTGAAGCAAAATAGCATTGTTTTAAAATAAATGAGCTAATGTTATTAAAAACATTATTTTATTAGTGCTATTATGAAAAGAAAGGTCACGAATGGTGGCCTTTTTTTATGATGAATATCAGTAACTATCTATTGCCAAAAATAAACGGCAAGCCCAGCAACAAGTACTAAAATAATTAGCACTAATGGTGGCTTACGCTTTTTTTTGTCATCACAACCACAATTACAACATCCCATAAGCTATCTCCTTGATAAGAGCTATAATCATCAAATAATGGTGATGATTATAATGATAATCTTTATCAATTACAGTGAAAATAGCTTTTATCGGTCGATTTTAAAAGGATACATATCGTGCCTCACCCATTAAAGGTAGAACCTCGTCACTGGATGCTAATAGTGGCACTCTTTGTCGCTTCTTACGCAAGTTATAAATTAATCGAGCCCTACCTTGGTCCGATTGTATTAGCGTTTATCATCTCTTTATTATTCACACCTATGCATAAGCGCTTACTTGCCAAAATGCCGACGCGTGAAAATACAGCGGCAATGCTGTCATGTTTTATTATGACGGTCATTATCGTTATTCCTCTATTAGTGGTGTTTTCATCGATCGTGCATCAAGGCACCACTGTGTCAAAAGAAAGCTACACTTGGCTAACAACCGGAGGGCCAAAAGAACTCTTTGCTCATCCTATGGCCCAAAAAACACTGGCTTTAATTGATAAATACTCACCATTCCATGATTTTGACCCCCAAGTCATCATTCAGAAAATCGCGACTACTGCATCTCAAGTCGGTTCTCAAGCGCTGAATATCAGTGCGCGTATTCTCGGCGATGCGACCAGTATCTTAGTGAATTTTATGATGATGCTGTTTGTACTTTTCTTCCTTCTACGTGATAACGACAAGATGATTGCCGCAATCCGTCACGTGATTCCACTGTCTCGCAGCCAAGAAGACACAATCATGGAAGAAGTTGAACAAGTGGCCAAATCTGCCGTACTCGGATCATTTTTAACCGCGTTAGCACAAGGTGTTGCCGGTGGTTTTGCAATGTGGCTATGTGGCTTCCAAGGCTTATTCTGGGGTTCTATGATGGCCTTTGCCTCATTAATTCCCGTGGTTGGTACCGCTTTAATCTGGATTCCAGCATCACTGTATTTACTGTTAATCGGTGATTGGGAATGGTCATTGTTCCTTGCAGCTTGGGGCGTCATTGTTGTCGGCTCTATCGATAACATCGTGCGTCCGTTATTAATGCAAGGCAGCTCAAGTATGAACACCTTATTGATTTTCTTTTCAATCATTGGCGGTATTCAATTATTTGGCTTAATTGGTATGATCTACGGTCCAATTATTTTTGGCGTAACTTTAGTGTTGTTTAAAATGTATGAAGTTGAATTCCAGTCATTCCTTCAACAACAAGATGATAATTAACCATCAATAATCCCTCATAGGCTGTCGGTATTATTAACAATAATAACGGCAGTCTATGATTATACTTATTCTCTCTAGCAGTGACTTTCCATCTGCCACTATTTATGGAACAATCCGCGCTCCTGAACCATGATGTCTATTTTGAGGCCAGTTAAATGTCTTATTCCGCCGCGAGCCAAGTGGTTGCTCGTCAATCTGAATTTTTTGAAAACCGCAAAGTCCTTATTGCTGGTGAATTAAATGATACTTTTGCCTCAGAATTGCTTACAACAGCTCAATCGGTAACAGTCTTTACCACCAATTATGGTTACCTAGGTGACATTGAACACCATCAAGCGATTAATTGTCATTTTGGTGCAGAACTTAACGCTGAACTCGATATTGATATGATTCTGCTTTATTGGCCCAAAGCAAAAGCAGAAGCGGATTATTTATTATCAATGCTACTGAGTAAGTTTGCAGCAGGCATTGAAATTTGTATCGTCGGTGAAAACCGTTGTGGTGTCAGAAGTGCAGAAAAAATGTTTGCACAATATGGCCCATTAACTAAATATGATTCAGCCCGCCGTTGTAGCTTCTACTGGGGACGCTGTGATAACCCAGCCCCAGCTTTTGACATCAATAAATGGTTCCGTAGTTACCCAATTAATATTGCTGGTGTTAGCCTTACCGTGCGCTCTTTACCTGGCGTCTTTAGCCATGGTGAATTTGATAAAGGTTCAGAACTTCTACTCAATAACTTACCCGCGCTTAACGGTAAAGTACTTGATTTTGGTTGTGGTGCCGGCGTTATTGGCGCAGTAATGAAAGCCAAGTACCCTCAGATTGACTTAGATCTGTGTGATATTAGTGCCTTAGCCATTGAGTCAGCGAAAGAAACTTTCAAGGTTAACCAGCTTGCTGCCAACTTTATCGCCACTGACGTTTATAAAAACATTACTGGTCCTTACCAATATTTAATCAGTAATCCCCCTTTCCATGCTGGTTTAAAAACATTTTATACCGCAACGGAAACATTTATTAATCAAGCGCCGAGTTACTTAAATAATGGTGGTGAATTAGTGATTGTGGCGAACTGTTTTCTGCAATATCCACCCTTGATTGAAGCCACTCTTGGCCAGTGTGAGATCAGTTCTCACACTAATAAATTCAATGTCTATACGGCAAAAAAATAACATATCACAACTTTACACTTCATTTTTGAATTTTATAAAGGGCAGTCAATACTGCCCTTTTTTATGACGTTAATTTCGTTAATTTTGTGCTTTTTGACACGATTCTATTTCTAGTTACTTGATCCATAATAAAAACATAGTATAAACACGGTAATTCATCACGTTGAGTTAAAACGATAAAGGATAATCGTTAAAATCTTAATGTTCATTTTAACGTGACTATTTTTGTCGTTAAAACCGTAAATTCCACCATCTTATTCAGGCACCGGAATGCAGAATACTAAACGTTTCAAACGTCTTCAGCACACACTCATGCTGGCATTTTTAGTGCTCAGTATCACCCCTTTGATATTGTCAGCTCTTTACTTTCTAAATTCTCACACTAAAGATTTAGCCGAGCAAAGCATCAGCCATCTGGCTTCGTTGCGTGATAATAAACAAAAACAATTACAGAGTTTCTTTGCCGCTAAAGAGTCTGAAGTAAAAAGCTTTGCTCGCTCTGAATTATCAAATAATAGTGGTGGAAGATTTTACGGTTTAGTGGGTGCATTCCATCAACTTGGCAATATTGATTCACAACTTGATGCACAAGGTCGCGCTCATTATTTCAATTCAACCCTTACCACTAAAAGTGATCAAACCGCCAATAGTGGCTACCTTGGACATGAACGCTATCGTTTAATGTTTAAACGCTATAATGCCGTTTATAATGAGTATCTTAAACGTTCAGATTTTAAAGATATTATGCTGGTTGATATCTCTGGTGATGTCGTTTATTCAGTTAAAAACCACAACCTTTTTGGGGTTAATCTATTAGCAAAAAAAACCTCTCATAGCGCCTTACAGCAAACCTTTAAAGCCATTAAAGAAAAAACCCAGCAAAGCCCTAATAACCCAGAGCAAGTCCCGGTAGTCTTTACCGACTTTAGTGCTAATAGCCACAGTAATGAAACAACGGCTTGGTTTGCAGCACCAATTATCCAACAAGGCTACCTACATAGTTATGTCTTTATGGAGCTAAGTAACCAAAAGATAACTGAACTGATTAAAGACAATACTAAGCATATTCAAACCCTATTAGTCGGCACTGATCATAAATTACGCTTTGAAACTCAGCCGAAATTACCAATACAATTACAAAGCCAAAGCATCGATCAAGCACTTGCTGGTAAATCAGGTATTGGTAGCTTTATTAATTACGATAATATTCCTGTATTAGGCGCATTTTCGCCGCTAAATATATTAGATCACCATTGGGCACTAGTGGTTGAGCTTCCTGAAAAAGAAGCCTTTGCGCGAATCTTTGAATTAGAAAAAATCTTTGTCGCAGCCATGGTTACCGCCATTATTTTAGTCATCATTTCCTCACATTGGCTGTCAAACTCGATTACCGCACCATTATTACGCTTAACGTGGGCGGCAGAAAAAGCCTCTGGTGGTGATTTAGAGCAAAAAATTGATGGTACTGAACGTCATGATGAAATTGGACGATTAGCGATCAGCTTTGCCCGTATGCAACGCTCTATTCGCGAGAAAATTGGGCTTATTCGCCAGCAAAATAAAGAGTTAGAACATAACCTAACCATTATTCGTCAACAGAATAATGAACTCCAAACTGCGGATAAAATGAAAGACGAATTCCTTGCAACCACCTCGCATGAATTACGCACACCACTGCATGGCATGGTGGGTATTGCTGAATCGTTATTAGCGGGAGCCAATGGCGCATTACATCAATCACAACGCCGTCAATTAGAAATGATCATTAACAGCGGTCAACGTTTAACCACACTGGTTGATGATCTGCTTGATTACCATAAGATGCGTTATGGCGATCTTGATATTAACCACCAAGCGGTTGATATGTCTGTAGCTATTCGATTAGTACTGGAATTATCGAGCCATTTATTAGGCAATAAACCGATTCGAATTATTAATCAAATTCCAACGGATCTACCTCTGGTTGATGCGGACGAACAACGTTTAGAACAAGTGCTATATAACTTAGTGGGCAATGCGATTAAATACACCTCTGAAGGTAAAATTATTTTATCGGCCACAATATTAGAACATCAATTACGGATTCAAGTAGTTGATACTGGACAAGGTATTCCCAGCGAACAACTCGAGCATATTTTTGAACCGCTCATTCAAGCCAACACTGGATCCGCTAACTATCGTCAAGGTGCGGGGCTAGGGCTGTCAATTAGTCGCCAATTGATCGAACTAATGGGTGGGCGCTTGTATGTCAGTAGCCAACCAATGGTAGGAACAACGTTCAGTTTCACTCTCAATTTAGCCAATGCCAATCAAATTGCAGCAATGGCGGCGAATCCCAATAAAAATCATTTCAAAGCGCCATTACTCAATATGGCAAATTATGATGCGTCTGATTTACCAGAAAATCCAGATGGCGAATTGTTGCTAGTTGTCGATGATGAACCGGTTAATTTACAAATACTAACCAATTTCTTACGTCTTGCTGGTTATCGAGTTCAAACGGCGGAAAGTGGCCCTCAAGCGTTAGCATTGATCACTGAACAACAGCCCGATTTAGTGCTACTTGATATTATGATGCCTGAAATGAGTGGCTATGAAGTGTGTAATAAATTACGTAAAACACATTCCATGTTAGCGCTGCCCATCATTATGTTGTCAGCCCTGGGGCAAGTACAAGATCGCCTCAAAGGCTTTGAATGTGGAGCCAATGATTATTTAACCAAACCATTTAATAAAGAAGAACTTATAGCGAGAATTAGGGCTTATTTACAAGCAGGAAAAACCGAAATTGAGCGCCAGAAAAACCAAGCACTAGAACAGGAAATTCATCGTCGTGAACAAGTCGAAATTGGACTGATAGAAACCCAAAGTCGCTTACTTGGGCTACTAGACTCAACCAATGAGGCGATCATTTGTGTTCAGCACGAAGGTCGAATCCGTTATGCCAACAGTGCTGCGGGCAAACTATTTAAACGCACGCCAGAGCTATTAGAGCGCTATACCATTGACGATATTCTAGCGACCCCATTGCCAGCAGCTGTCGCGGATAATCATCATTTTAATGGTCAACTTAGCTATTACATTGGTGATCACAAACAACAATTAATGACCGATGTTATCAATTTACCGATTGAGTCAGGGCTTAAACAAATGTTTGTCTTTGATAGCCAAGGACCATCGGCTGATCATCGTATCAACCTACTTGAAAATGCTATTGATGTGTTGTCTGAATTTGCCTTTAATGGCGATAAAAATAACCTTCAACAACTGCGAGAGTTAGGAGGAGAATTTACCCGTTTAGCCGACAAATTAGGGGATGGTGATCATAATAAAGCTGAAATAATTCGTCAATTATTAGTCGATGCCATGAAAGCAACCTTGGTGTTTTGGGAACAAGAATCACGTAAAAGTAAATTTGAATTAGCTGAAGAAAGTGGTTTATGGCGTGTTTATTTAGACCGTAGTACACTTCAAACGCGTACCTTAGATAAATATCTTCAACTTGAAACGTTACCCAAAACACCCCGTTGGCGAACTGTCATTAATACCATTGATTTTGTATTAGAACGTTGTCCACAATCTAATACCTATCGCCAAGAACTCGTCATTATGCGGGATAAGTTACATCATATCATTAGTCATAACTAACCCTAATTACCGTCATAATAGCGTCCAAAAAGGCTCTCTCAGAGCCTTTTTTATTATCTATATTATATCAACGACCATTCTCAGACGGCTCAATAGCACGATGATATGATTCAAACTCCTCCCTTTGTTGCCACCACTATTCATGTCTTTGGTGTGCCACTATCACTTTTTTAATCTTTGAAATAATCCCGTTTGAATGCCTATAAATGATCAAGGTCACACTATCATTAGTGGTCAAAATTAAATCATATTCATCAAAAAACGCCATTCTTCGGCGCTAAAAATAAATTCTTTTAGTTTATGAGAACCGAATCACAACAAACTAACAGCCAAAAATTTCCGTATAAAAATAAGCAAAAAAAACCATATGCGTTACATCACATCACGTAAAATAAAAATCATCACCCTTACTTTAAAAGGGCAAATAAAGTAGTGAGCACTAACACTGCAAATGTAACAACGACTTTCATATGTGATACTAAGCACGCTATTTACTAACTGCTCAATCACGTAAAACAATGAAATTAACACTTTTGACGGCAACAATTGTTTTTTTTGACGTTTTTGACGGGCGACCACATTGACGATTTAACCAATACAGCCAATATTGAAGCCACTGAGAGCCTACAAGGCCATTCAATGGTTCAGCGTTACTCAGGTTCCAATGAAGTAGGTTTACAGCGCTCCAATGACGGAGCTAATTTTTATTTCCATTAGTGAAACAGAGCTAAGAGTAAGGAACAGCTATGCTTGCCAATATAAACAAAACTAAGTTAGCACTTGCAGTTGTTGCTGCAGCAACCGCTTTTACAGCACCCGTTGCTACTGCATCAGAAAAAAGCCAGCTAACAATCGTACCTGATTTCTACCCTACAATGGTGCGTAACTTTAACCCGTTTTTAGCAACAAACCTTCGCACAACAACTGAGTTCGTTTATGAGCCATTGGTAATCTTTAACCAAATGCAAGGTAACGAGCCTGTTATGCGTTTGGCGAAAGACTACTACATGTCTGACGACCTAATGAAGGTAACATTTGAAATTCGTGATGGCGTAAAATGGTCTGATGGTAAAGCATTCACTGCTGGTGATGTTGTTTACTCTTTTGACTTAGTAAAAAACAAGCCAGAGCTAGATCAAATCGGTATCAACAAGTGGGTTAAATCAGTTAAGCAAGACGGTAACAAAGTTATCTTTGAACTAACTGCTGCAAACTCAAACGTTCCATTTGAAATTTCAAAAGTACCTGTTGTTCCTAAGCACATCTGGAGCAAAGTTAAGAACCCTACAACGTTCACTAACGAAAACCCTGTAGGTACTGGCCCATTTACTGAGATCGACACATTTACTCCTCAGCTTTATGTTCAATGTCGTAACCCTAACTACTGGGATAACGCGAACCTAGAAGTTGATTGTTTACGTGTTCCTCAAATTGCAAACAACGACCAACTACTAACTAAGATCATCAACTCTGAGCTAGATTGGACGTCATCATTCATTCCTGATATCGACAGCACTTATGCTGCAGCAAATCCAAACCACAAATACTGGTACCCTGCTGCTGGCACAATGTCATTCATGTTGAACTACAAATCGCCAAAAGCAGGTAACAACGAAGCAATCAACAATGTTGACTTCCGTCGTGCGTTCTCTATGGCAATTGACCGTCAAACTATCATCGACATCGCGTTCTATGGTGCTGGTACACCAAACGATTACGCTTCAGGTCTAGGTGATAGCTTTAAATCATGGTCTGACGAAGCTGTACATAATGAGTACAAAGCTTTCAACACATACAACATCAAAGGCGCTAAAGATCTTCTAGCTAAAGCTGGCTTTAAAGACCTTGATGGTGATGGATTTGTTGAGTCACCAAAAGGTGAGAAAATTGAGCTTGAAGTTCAATCACCAAACGGCTGGACTGACTTCAACAACACTGTACAACTAGGTGTTGAGCAGCTTCAAGAAGCGGGTATCAATGCAAAAGCACGTACTCCTGACTTTGCTGTATACAATGAATCAATGCTGAAAGGCACTTACGATGTAGCATTTACTAACTACTTCCACGGTGCAGATCCACACCTATACTGGGACAGTGCGTACAACTCACGTCTACAGAAAGGTGACGGTATGCCACGTTTCGCTATGCATTACTTCAAGAATGCACAGTTAGATTCGCTACTAGACAGCTTCTACAAAACGGCTGATAAGGGTGAGCAAATCAAGATTGCTCATAGCATTCAGAAAATCATTGCTGAGAACCAAGTAACAATCCCAGTAATCTCTGGTGCTAACAACTTCCAATACAATGAAGCTCGCTTTACTGGTTGGTGGAATGAGAAGAACCCTAAAGGTCGTCCAATGGTATGGGCTGGTGTTCAAGAGCGTCTACTTCAAGTTCTAGACCTAAAACCAAAAGCGTAATATCTGCTTAAATTTGCGGTGCACGCCTTGTGCACCGCCTCTTCCCTCTAATCCTTTTTGCAATCAAAGGTATGGCGTTTTCGTCAGGGGGTTTTACGTCCTGAATTCAGCTCAGGAAGGCAAGCTGGATGTGTAAGGTGTGAGTTATGGGATTCTTTTTACGTCGTTTATCGTTTTATTTTATCGCGTTAATTTTCGCGGCAACGCTAAACTTTATTCTTCCGCGTGCGATGCCAGGTGACCCAGTTACCATGATGTTCGCAAACGCAACTGCACAGGTAACCCCTGAGCGAATTGAAGCCATGAAGAAGCTACTAGGCTTTGTTGATGGTCCTCTTTATGAACAATACTTTTCGTATTTAGCGAACGTATTTACTTGGAACCTTGGCACTTCAATTAAATTTTACCCATTATCAGTAAATGACTTACTCGGTGGTGCAATTGGTTGGTCACTATTTCTAGCCGGTTCTGCAGTAATTATTTCATTCTGTGTTGGTTCTGTATTTGGTATTTTTGCAGCATGGAAACGTGGCAGTAGCTACGATACTTTCATCTCTCCTGGCATGTTAGTTGTGCAAGCCGTTCCACCCGTTGTCATCGCGATGCTGGTGATGTTTACCTTTGCAATCGGCTTGCAGTGGTTCCCTACAGGTAACGCATATACCGCAGGTTTAACCCCGGATTGGAGCAGCTTCGCATTCTATAAAGATGTGCTCTACCATGCCGCCCTACCTCTTTTCTGTGCCACTATTATTCAAATTGGCGGTTTTCTAATTGGCATGCGTAACAACATGATTAACTTGCTAAATGAAGACTACATCACCATGGCAAAAGGAAAAGGCCTGAGTGAAAACCGTGTGGTATTCAACTACGCAGCACGAAATGCAATGCTACCAAGTGTTACTGCGCTATCAATGGCGTTAGGTATGGCTATCGGTGGTCAGTTAATTATCGAAATGATTTTCAACTATCCTGGTTTGGGTACGGTGATGCTAAACGCTATTCATGCGCGTGATTACCAAGTACTGCAAGGTCAGTTATTGATTATGACTATGTTTATGTTGTTCTTTAACTTTATGGCCGACATCCTAATCGTTGCGCTAGACCCTCGTCTACGTAAAGGAGGCAAGTAATCATGAAAGGCTTATTTAAATTACTCTCTAGCAACCCGAAAGCAATGTTTGGTCTTGGCATTATTATCATTTTCATTCTAACAGCGCTATTTGCACCTTTTATTACCCAATATTCACCAGACAAAAGAACCGGTAACCCCCATGAATACCCTGCTTTTGTTGTAAAAGCTGCACAAGATAATCCAGAAGGTTGGATCGCTAAAAACTTGGCAACCAACAAACGTACGTTATTAATGTCAAAAGATGCTGATCACGTACTCGGTACTTCTCGTATGGGTCGTGACATCTGGTCTCAACTTGTTTATGGCGCACGTACATCATTAGCTGTTGGCTTTGGTGCTGGTCTATTAGTGTGCTTCCTAGCAACAATTATCGGTATTTCAGCAGGTTACTTTGGTGGGCGAGTCGATGAATTCCTCACCGCATGTATGAATATCATGTTGGTAATGCCACAACTGCCGATTCTATTTGTTATCGCCGCGTTTGTTGGCCAAGCAGGACCATTAACCATTGCCATTGTAATTGCGGTCACCTCTTGGGCATGGGGCGCACGTGTCGTACGCGCACAAACCCTATCAATTAGAGAAAAAGAATTTGTAAAAGCCGCTGAAGTATTAGGTGAATCGTCTCCTCGTATCATTTTCGTTGAGATTCTTCCTAACCTTATCTCTATCGTTGGTGCGAGCTTTATCGGTTCGGTGATGTATGCGATTAACGTAGAAGCAACTCTCTCATTCTTAGGCCTAGGCGATCCAAACGGCATTAGTTGGGGCGTAATGTTATACAACGTTCAAACATCATCTTCAATGTTAGTCGGCGCTTGGTGGGAAGTATTAGCACCTTGTATCGCACTGATATTTATCGCGATTGGCCTTGCTATGTTGAACTTCGCAGTCGATGAAATTGCGAACCCACAGTTACGTTCACATAAAGGCATGCGTCGTTGGAAAAACCTGGCAAAAGAAACAGCAAAACAAGCACAACCGGTTGAAGCTATCCCTCAACCAGCACTAGAAGGCGGGACTAAATAATGACCGATCCACAAATCTCAATTCGTAATTTATGTGTTGATTATATTACTGATGCTGGCGATGTCCGTGCAGTTAATAATGTTAGCTTTGATATTGGTAAGGGTGAAGTTTTTGGTCTAGCCGGTGAATCAGGCTGTGGTAAATCAACCGTTGCATTTTCACTGATGCGTCTACATAAGCCACCAGCATTCATTACCGGTGGTGAGGTAATCTTTGACGGTCATGGTGATATTTTGAAGAAAACGGATATGGCAATGTCAGCTTTCCGTTGGAGCGAAATGTCAATGGTATTCCAAAGTGCAATGAATGCCTTGAACCCTGTATTAACCATGGAAGAGCAATTTTGTGATGTGATCATGCGTCACACCACCATGAACCGTAAGCAAGCGATTCGCCGTGCTGAAGGATTATTAGAGATTGTTGATATTCACCCAAGTCGTTTACGTGATTATCCACACCAGTTTTCAGGCGGTATGCGTCAACGTTTAGTTATCGCAATTGCACTGGCGCTAAATCCAAAGATGATCATCATGGATGAGCCAACAACCGCACTTGATGTAGTGGTTCAACGTGAAATTCTACAAAAAATTTATGCATTAAAAGAAGAATTTGGCTTCTCAATTTTATTTATTACTCATGATTTATCACTGATGGTCGAGTTCTCTGATCGTATCGGCATCATGTACTCAGGGGAATTAATTGAAGTTGCACCATCAAAACAAATTCTTGAAACACCGTACCACCCATACACCGAAGGCTTGGGAAGTTCATTCCCGCCATTAACAGGCCCTAAAACACGTTTAACAGGCATTCCAGGTAATCCATTGAATTTACTTGAAATACCACAAGGTTGTCGCTTTCAAGCTCGCTGTGGAAAAACCCACCCAGCGTGTTTCAGTACGCCAACTCAGTTAAGCCAGATTGAACCAGGACGTTTATCAAACTGCCACCTATTTACCAATACAGGTAACTAGCAGCAACACATCGCATTTATAGGCAGTATTTAGGAGACACTATGAGCAAGCCTGTTGGAACACCGATTGTCGAAGGTAAAAATCTAATTAAAGATTTTTCGGTAAACAGTAACTCACTTAAAAAATCAAAGATGCGTGCAATCAACGACGTATCTTTCAAAATGTACAAAAGCCGTGGCTTAGCCGTGGTTGGCGAATCAGGCTCAGGTAAATCAACTACCGCTAAAATGATCGCTAAAATGTATGCCCCAAGTGGCGGCCACATTGAATATTACGGGCGTGATATTCAAACCATCACCAGCCGTGATGATGTAATGAAATACCGTCAAGGGGTACAAATGGTATGGCAAGATCCGTTTGGATCATTAAACCCTACTCATACTATTTTTCACCATATAGCACGTCCATTACTGATCCATAACAAAGTGCCATCGGGTAATAAAAAAGAACTTGAAGAAACGGTATACAACCTTCTTGAGCAAGTGGGTCTTATTCCACCAAAAGCCACCGCGGCAAAATTCCCGCACCAGCTTTCAGGCGGCCAACGTCAACGTGTCAACTTAGCCCGCAACATTGCCGTTGGCGCTGAGGTGGTACTAGCCGATGAACCAACTTCAATGCTTGATGTTTCAATTCGTGCCGGTGTTCTTAACCTGATGGAAGAGATGAAATTTGAGCGTGAAATGGCACTACTTTACATCACGCACGATATCGCAACAGCACGTTATATCGCTGAAGATCTTGCGGTTATGTACGTTGGTCACATGGTTGAGTGGGGCGATACTGAACAAATTATCCATAATCCACAACACCCATATACCCAATTATTAGTTTCAGCAGTACCCGATCCAAGTAAATCGATTCATACCAAGTTGAAAGGTAACAAAGGTGAAATTCCACTATGGACACCTGAAAGCTTTGGTTGTCCATTTGCGGGTCGTTGTATGCAAGCGACAGATAAATGTCGTGAGAAATTACCAGAAGTTACTCAATTATCTGATAACCACTTTGTTCGTTGTTATCTATACGAAAACTAAACAACGTTACAAAAACTAAGCACTAATAACACTTTTATTTTTATATCCATGTTATTTGTCGCACCAGCCGTTCAGTGATGGTTCCCATAAGGAGCCATCACTTATTCGCGACATTGGAGGCCCTATGCAGCTGTTAATTAATCACCTTGGTTATGAGTGCTTTAATACAAAGCAAGCATTACTACAAACAACATCACAAACACTGTCAGGCCAAGCCGAATTAGTGTGCAATCATACTAACCAAACTATTATGCAGCTGCCATTAACTGCATGTGGCACCACCGCACAATGGCATACGGGCAATATTTACCAAATTGATTTTTCTGCTTGCCAAAAAGCAGGCGATTACCGTATTCGTTACGCCAATATTGAAACACCTGTTTTCAGCATTGCTGAAGGCCTATTAATGCAACGTACTTTCAGTGATGTTCTACACTATTTCAAATCACAACGTTGTAGCGGCATTTATGATCATGCCGACAGCCAAGCGCAATTACTCAATAGCGAGACTCTCGTTGATGTTCGTGGCGGTTGGTATGATGCGTCAGGTGATGTCAGTAAATATTTAAGTCACCTTTCTTACGCTAATTATCTCAATCCTCAGCAGACACCGATGATTGTTTGGAACATGCTCAAAGCTTATGAAATTGCAGAAGATCAAGCTGATATTGCTGATTTCACTCGGGTACGTTTATTAGAAGAAGCGTTATTTGGCGCAGACTTTTTAATACGTATGCAAAGCGATGACGGCTTCTTTTACATGACGGTGTTTGATAAATGGAGCAAGTCGCCAGCACAACGTGATATCTGCGCCTATGCAACCCAAGATGGCATCAAAACTGATGACTATCAAGCAGGTTTTCGTCAAGGTGGTGGTATTGCTATTGCCGCTTTAGCTGCCGCTGCTCGTATAACAACCTTACCATCTTGCAGTCGTATTCCTCATAGCGACAACGTGCAGAGTGAGTCATATCTGCAAGCAGCAGAACGTGGCTATTGGCACTTAAAACAACACAATATTAACTACCTCAACGATGGTACTGAAAATATCATTGATGAATACTGCGCTTTATTAGCCGCAGTAGAGCTTTATCGCGCTACCCATCAGCAGCGTTACTTAACTGAAATGCGTGAGTGGGCGCAGCGTTTAAGCAATCGTCAAATGTCTGATGCCAATATTAACGATTATTGGTCAGCAACCGCAGATGGTAGCCGCCCTTATTTCCATGCAGCAGAAGCAGGCTTACCCGCGATTGCCTTAATGCAATATTTAGCCGCAGAGCCAGAAACAAAACAGCAGCAACAGTTACATCCAGTTCTGGTGAATACGCTTAATTTTGAATTAACGTTAACGACTGAAGTTAATAATCCATTTGGTTATCCACGCCAATATACCAAAGCTGTTAATGGTGATAAGCAAACAGCATTCTTTGTCGCTCATAACAATGAATCAGGTTATTGGTGGCAAGGTGAAAATGCCCGCATTGCCTCACTCGCGAGCATGGCTTATATGGCACAAGATCACCTCACCGATCCTAAATTAAAACAGCATCTAATGGACTATGGCCAACAGTTAATGAATTGGATTTTAGGCTTAAATCCTTTTGATATGTGCATGTTAGACGGCCATGGTCACAATAACCCTGATTACCTTCCACAACTTGGTTTTAGCAATGCTAAAGGCGGAGTGTGTAATGGCATCACATCCGGCTTTGAAAATGAACAAGATATTGCCTTTAATCCAGCAGCACAAAAAGATGACATGTTGCAAAACTGGCGTTGGGGAGAGCAATGGATCCCTCATGGTGGTTGGTATTTATTAGCCACTGCGCTGCAATTTAAGGAACGTCACCATGGCTAATTTCCCTTATCGTTATCTCGTGGGTATTGATGGTGGTGGCACGTCTTGTCGCGCTCGTATTTGTGATTTAGATGGCACTATTTTAGGTGAAGCCCAAACGGGTAGCGCTAATATTTTGCTTGGTAGTGACATTGCCATGGCATCAATTCAACAAGCCATTACTCTTGCGGCCCAACAAGCACAATTAACCTCAGCTGACTATTCTGCAATGACGGTTGGATTAGCACTTGCTGGCGCAGAACAACAACAAGCATGGCATGCTTTTATGCAACAACCTCACCCTTATGGTGCAATCACATTAAATACTGATGCTTATGGTGCTTGTTTAGGTGCTTGGGGCGGTAAAGATGGTGCGATTTTAATTTCAGGAACAGGCTCTTGCGGCATTTTACTACTTAACGGTAAGCAACATGTTGTCGGCGGACGTGAATTTCCTATTTCAGACCAAGGCAGTGGCGCAGTGATGGGGCTGCACTTAATTCAGCAAGTGCTACTCAGTGTCGATGGTATCGTGCCGAAAACAGAACTGGCTCATCATGTATTAACCCATTTCGATCATGATATTGATGCCATTGTTAGTTGGTCAAAAACCGCTCGGCCTTGTGATTATGGTCAATTCTCACCGGCTATTTTTACATTTGCCGAACGCAACGATCCACTTGCTATCTCATTACTGCAACAGACAGCCGCTGATATTGAAATGTGGATGCAAGCATTGATATTACGTGGTGCACACAACATTTGCCTAATGGGGGGGATTGGTGAACGTATTCAAACATGGCTAACACCACCAATGCAACATCGTCTAGCAACACCTCAGGGTGATGCCATGGATGGTGCTATTGCAATGGCGCGCGGCAATCACAACCTATTTGTACGTTAAGGAAACATAAATGACTTATCGTCTTGATTTTACAGTAATAGAAAAAGCGAAAGGCTATTGCCGCTATGCGTTAAGTTTACATAACTTAACCGATCAGGCATTGCACGGATGGTCACTGTATTTTTTTATAAGCCGCTGCATTGATCCCGCTTCAGTCTCGGTGGGAACGATTAGCCAAATGGGTAGCTACAGTTGCCTATCACAATTACCGCCGTTAGAGGCTAATGGGCACTTTTACACTGAATTTACCATGAGAACCATGCCATTTAATCTTCATGATGATGGTATTCGTGAAGCCTTTATTGCTTTGGGTAATGACCAACATCAGATTGCGCCATTAAAAGTTTACACCACCGCAATTAATTTAGATCAAGAGTCGATCGAGCGTTACTGTACCCCATTACCTAACGTCGGTTGTGATATTGCATTAATTCCACAACCGAACCAGTTAACTCGTCTTCACGGTGAATTTGTTTTTAATCAAACAACTGCAATTGAAACGCCACCAGCTTTAGCGCAAGGGGCTATCAATTGGTTAAGTGCTGAATGTAAAAAACATTTTAATGAAACAATGCCAATTCACCCTCAGGGGAATATTCATTATCACGTTAGCAATGACATTATCGAACACGGTTATCAGTTATTGATTGAAAGCGATAATATTTGGATTCAAGCCAGCTCTGCAACAGGGTTTGTGCATGCGACCTCAACGTTATTACAATTATTACCTAATAGTCCAAGTCATGTGGCTAATGCGACTTATTGCGTACCAATGGTAGAAATTACCGATCAACCACATTATGGCTACCGCGGCATGATGCTTGACTGTGGACGTCATTTTCACCCCGTCGATCGTATTAAACATCTATTAGATCATCTAGCACGCTATAAATTTAATACTTTCCATTGGCATCTAACCGATGATGAAGGTTGGCGCATTGAAATTGATGCCTACCCTCAATTAACTGAAATAGGTGCCTGGCGTGGTCCAAATGAAGTTATCGTGCCACAATTTAGTCATATTGATCAACGTTATGGTGGTTTCTATACCAAGCAAGACATTCGTGATGTTATTGCTTACGCCAGCGATCGCGGTATCACTATTATTCCTGAAATTGATATGCCAGGTCACTGCCGCGCCGCCATTTTATCCTTGCCTGAACTATTAAAAGATCCCGATGATCATTCGGTATATCGCAGCATTCAAAACTACCCTGACAATGTTTTATCACCAGCATTAGCCGGAACTTACACCTTTATTCAAACAGTATTGGATGAAATTTGTGCTCTATTCCCTGCTCCATTTGTACATATTGGCGCAGATGAAGTACCAAAAGGTGTGTGGTCTGACAGTGTGGCTTGCCAACAATTAATGGCAGACAACAACTACCACGATCCAATGGAACTTCAAGGCCATATATTACGTTTTGCTGAGCAAGTATTACGTGATAAGGGCAAACGAATGATGGGTTGGGAAGAAGCCACCCATGGCAATAAAGTCAGTAAAAACACCGTGATTTTTTCTTGGCTTAGCGAAGAAGCGGGGCTTGAATGCGTCAAAAATGGGTTTGATGTAGTAATGCAACCTGCGCAATCTACCTACCTCGACCTTGCTCAAGGTTACTCTGCAGATGAAGCAGGTGTCGATTGGGCTGGCAAGTTAACCTTAGATAAAGTTTACAATTATCACCCACTTAGCATGATCGCTTCGGAAAATTCTGAGCGACAGCACATTTTAGGCATTCAAACGGCACTTTGGTCAGAATTAATAAATAACCAAAGCCGATTTGAATATATGATTTATCCGCGCTTACTAGCGGTATCGGAGATCTGCTGGAGCACACCACAACATCGTAACTGGGATGACTTTAAAGCTCGCTTAAAAGGTCAACTTAACTATCTAGACAAGGCGGGCATTAATTACCGCCACTGTGAATAACCACGCACACAGTAAAGTGAATATTTTAAGGATTAGAAATAATGAAATACGGTTATTTTGACAACGACAACAGAGAGTACGTTATCACTCGACCTGATGTCCCAGCACCATGGACCAACTATCTTGGTACTGAAAAGTTCTGCACAGTGATTTCACAAAATGCGGGTGGTTACTCTTTCTATAAGTCACCAGAATACAATCGTGTGACCAAGTTCCGTCCTAACGCGACATTTGATCGCCCAGGACACTATGTTTACCTACGTGATGATGCAACGGGTGATTACTGGTCTATTTCATGGCAGCCAGTAGCAAAAAGTCTTGATGAAGCGAAATATGAAGTGCGTCACGGCTTGTCATACTCAAAATTTGCATGTGAGTACAACGGTATTGCTGCACAAAAGACATTATTTGTGCCGATTGGTGAAGATGCTGAAATTTGGGATGTAGTACTAAAAAACACCACGGATGAAGTGCGTACAATTAGCGCATTCTCTTTTGTTGAATTTTCATTTAGCCACATTCAATCTGACAACCAAAACCACCAGATGAGTCTTTACTCTGCAGGTACATCTTATGAAGATGGCGTGATTGAGTACGACTTATATTACAACACCAAAGAAAAAGAAGGTTACTACTACCTAGCATCAAGCTTTGCCCCTGATAGCTATGATGGTCAGCGTGATACTTTTATCGGTGCATACCGTGATGAATCAAACCCAATTGCGGTTGAAAAAGGCCGTTGTTCTAATCACGTGCAAACCTGTTACAACCATTGTGGTTCTCTGCACAAACAATTCACCCTTCAACCGGGTGAAGAAGTGCGCTTTAACTACATTCTAGGTATTGGTAAAAACGAAGGCCAACGTCTACGTCAAAAATACCAAGATAGCGCTGCCGTTGATGCTGCATTTGCAGAAATCAAACACCATTGGGAAAGCCGTTGTAATAAATTTAAAGTCACGTCGCCAAACGAAGGCTTAGACACCATGATCAACACTTGGACGCTATACCAAGCAGAAACGTGTGTTGTATGGTCACGTTTTGCTTCGTTTATCGAAGTGGGCGGGCGTACAGGTCTTGGTTACCGTGATACAGCTCAAGATGCAATCTCAGTACCACATTCAAACCCAGCAATGACACGTAAGCGCTTAGTTGATCTGCTTCGTGGTCAAGTTAAAGCGGGTTACGGTTTACACCTGTTTGATCCTGATTGGTTCGATCCAGAAATGGCCGATGTTAAGCCATCAAAATCGCCAACAGTTGTTCCAACCCCAAGTGATGCCGATAAGATCCACGGTATTGATGATACGTGTTCAGATGACCACCTATGGTTAGTCCCTACTATCTGTAAGTACGTGACAGAAACTGGCGAAGAAAGCTTCCTTGATGAAGTGATCCCATACGCTGATGGTGGTAATGCAACTGTTTATGATCACATGAAAGCGGCGCTTAATTTCTCTGCTGAATATGTTGGCCAAACCGGTATCTGTAAAGGTCTACGCGCCGATTGGAATGACTGCCTAAACTTAGGTGGCGGTGAATCAGCAATGGTCTCGTTCCTTCACTTCTGGGCACTACAAGAATTTATTCAACTGGCTAAATACCAAGGTAAAACAGCCGATATTGAAAAATACACTGAAATGGCTGCCAATGTTCGTGAAGCCTGTGAAACCCATTTATGGGATGACGAAGGTGGCTGGTACATTCGTGGTTTAACCAAAAATGGCGACAAGATAGGTACCGCGCAACAAACTGAAGGTCGTATTCATCTTGAGTCAAATACTCTTGCTGTTCTATCAGGTATGGCATCACAAGATCGTGGTGAACAAGCAATGGATGCGGTTGATGAAAATCTTTATTCAGAGTTTGGCTTACACCTCAATGCACCCTCATTCTCAACCCCTAACGACGACATTGGTTTTGTAACCCGTGTATACCAAGGCGTTAAAGAAAATGGCGCTATCTTCTCACATCCAAACCCTTGGGCATGGGTAGCAGAAGCAAAACTAGGCCGTGGCGACCGTGCAATGAAGTTCTATGATGCACTTAACCCATACAACCAAAACGACATGATTGAAACACGCCTAGCTGAACCTTATTCTTACGTGCAATTTATCATGGGCCGCGATCACCAAGATCATGGTCGTGCCAACCATCCATGGTTAACAGGTACGTCTGGTTGGGCTTACTTTGCCGTGACTAACTTTATTCTAGGTATTCAAACAGGCTTTGATGGTTTAACTATTAATCCATGTATTCCAACTGAATGGCCAGGATTTGAAGTAACGCGTGAGTGGCGAGGGGCAACATACACGATTAATGTTACTAACCCAGATCATGTCAGCAAGGGGATTAAATCTATCACGCTTAACGGTCAGTCAGTCGAAGGTGCAATAGCGCCCCAAGCTGAAGGTTCTGTGAATACTGTTATAGTCGTAATGGGCTAATCACTTTTCGGGGAGTGGATTTACTCCCCTATTTTATTTTGCGAGAGAAATAGGAGTTCCTCCATGATTCAATTTGGAACCGGTGGTTGGCGTGCCTTTATTGGCGAAGAGTTCACTCAAGCTAATGTACGTTTAGTAGCACAAGCTATTGCTAACATCATGATCACAGAATCAGTAACAGAAAATGGTTTTATTATCGGCTATGACCGTCGCTTTTTATCAGATAAAGCTGCGACATGGTTTGCTGAAGTATTAGCAGGAAACAATATCAAATGTAGCTTTATCAACCGCTTTGTACCAACACCGATCGTGATGTTTAAAGCCAAACAAACAGGTGCAACTTACTCTGCTTGTATTACTGCCTCGCATAACCCTGCGGACTATAACGGCATTAAAGTCTTTATCGAAGGCGGTCGAGATGCTGATGAAATTATTACTCAAAAAATTGAACAACAAATTTCAGTATTAACCGTAGCCGATATTAAACATGTCGATTTCGAACAAGCTCAACGTGATCAATTAATTGAAATCATCAATCCAATGAACGAGTTCGTTGACTCGGTCATTTCTTTACTTGATTTAGACGCAATTAAAAAAGCTAACCTACGCGTTCTTATTGACCCTATGTTTGGTGTGGCAAAAAATGCCTTACAAACCGTATTGATCACTGGTCGTTGTGATGTTGATGTTATCAACGATGGTGAAAATCCAGGCTTTGGCGGCCTAATGCCATCACCAAGTGCGGCAACGCTTTACCGCCTTAAACATTTAGTGGCTCAAGAAGGTTATGATATTGGTATCGGTACTGATGGCGATGCCGACCGTTTAGGTATCATTGATGAAAAAGGTAACTTTATTCATCCTAATGAAGTGCTATTACTGCTGTATTACTACCTACTTGAATACAAAGGCTGGAAAGGCTCTGTAGTACGTAATATCGCAACCACTCACCTTCTTGATAAAGTCGCTGCAGCTTATGGCGAAAAATCCTTTGAAGTACCGGTTGGCTTTAAGCATATCAGTTCTCAAATGGAAGCTGATGACTCATTACTTGGCGGTGAAAGCTCTGGTGGCCTCACTATTCGTGGCCATATCAAGGGTAAAGATGGCATTTTCGCATCGAGCCTATTAGTTGAAATGATCAGCTCAACCGGTAAAAAATTATCTGAGCTATTAGATGAAATCTATGGCCGTTTTGGTTATGCCTATACCGCCGAAGGTGACTGTACCTTTAAAGCCGCAGAGCGTGAACGTCTTTATAATAAAATTTATATTGAAAAATCACTGCCTGAATTTGATTATGACATCGAAAAAGTCAGTTACGCCGATGGTGCCAAGGTTTACTTTAAAAATGGTGGCTGGGCGATAGCGCGTTTCTCTGGCACAGAGCCTTTACTGCGTTTATTTGTAGAAATGGAAGATCAAACTCAAGCAGAAGCAGTTTTACTGCAATTTAAACAATTTCTTTCGGTATAACAGTTAGTTATTTTCATTGCTAAGTCCTAGTAACACGCCTTATAGCTGTTACATTGTGCAGATCAGTTGTTATGATCTTTGCCACAGGGTAGTCTTTTGACTACCCTTTTCTTTGTTACAACGTTGAAAGCCTCCAATTAACAATAACCAATCATTGGTCACAAACCACACTATTGATATTATCAATTAATCAAAAAACGCATCACGTCACATACAATTAGCTAATTAAGGTCCATGCTTATCTCAACAAATAAAACTTTCTGCGTAAGGTAAGGAGTTGTTATGAAAAAGGCCATCATTGCTGTCACTATGATCGCGCTCGCCATGTTATTTAGCGAACATTTTCATTCATTCTCAGTTGGGTTTACACTGGCGATTGTTGCTGTCAGTTGTAGCTATTTAATTGCTTACCAAGCTATTCGTCGACCACAATATGCGATGAGTTTTTTAGTTGTTGCCGCATTGACGAAACTCGCTATTACAGTTACAGGTGTTATTTGGGTCTTTTCTGCCAAAATAATCCATTCACCGCTAACATTCCTTATCGCTTATACCCTTTTCTCTGTCGTTATTACTTATTTTGTTTCACGTTATCGTGCACGTCGCCGAGATATTAGTGACCAACAGCAACATGAAATCTTTCACACTGGCCTCTATGAATTGAAGTAGTTTTCTACAGACGAAAAGAAACCTGAATCTTTCGATTCAGGTTTCTTCAGTAATGTGAAGTGGACGGGACTTGCCATTCCGAAAATCAGCGCACCCCCAACGTGACTGGCCGCTAAGCTTCCCAATAAAGAGCCTAACCAACTGAACTACCACTCCGCAGTGTCTATTCAGCATCATCTTGCTTTTATACAAATGAAAAAAAACCTGAATCGTTAGATTCAGGCTTCTTCAATAATGTGAAGTGGACGGGACTTGCCATTCCGAAAATCAGCGCGCCCCCGACGTGACTGGCCGCTAAGCTTCCCAATAAAGAGCCTGACCAACTGAACTACCACTCCGCAGTGTCTATTCAGCATCATCTTACTTTTATACAGGCGAAAAAAAACCTGAATCTTTCGATTCAGGTTTCTTCAATAATGTGAAGTGGACGGGACTTGCCATTCCGAAAATCAGCGCGCCCCCGACATGACTGGCCGCTAAGCTTCCCAATAAAGAGCCTGACCAACTGAACTACCACTCCGCAGTGTCTATTCAGCATCATCTTACTTTTATACAGGCGAAAAAAAACCTGAATCTTTCGATTCAGGTTTCTT
>NZ_PYLV01000022.1:0-78290 GCF_003025475.1 Photobacterium sp. NCIMB 13483 | reverse complement strand
GGGGTTTATTACCCGTCATCCCGGAAGCTGAGGCACGAAGCTATCCGGGATCTACTCATCACGTGCTTGAGCCACAAAGAAGCCAGTGAAAATAATAACTTTACAACACGCGGATAGTAGATTCCCTATCTCGTTCGTAACCTCACTGTAGGGAATGACGGGGGTTTATTACCCGTCATCCCGGAAGCTGAGGCACGAAGCTATCCGGGATCTACTCATCACGTGCTTGAGCCACAAAGAAGCCAGTGAAAATAATAACTTTACAACACGCGGATAGTAGATTCCCTATCTCGTTCGTAACCTCACTGTAGGGAATGACAGGGGTGGGTTTGGCACTCACTGTAGACATTGGCGAGTGGGTTTGGCATTCGCTGTAGAGAATGACAGGATTACACCAACAAAAAAAGCGATAGGCTCTCACCTATCGCTTTTCATTTATTATCGGAACTCGCTATCTCGATTCTAACAACGCACTGTTACTCTTCGCGCTTTGATTTCCACTTCTTAATACCATTGCTCTTACCGCCAAAACTTGGCTTAATATCACGGCTTGGTGCAGAAGTACGCGCTGGACGATCGTCATTATTACGACGAGCTGCATCACTACGACCGCCACGGCTTTCATTACGACTATGACGATCTTCGTTGGTGCGACTGCTACGGTTAGCACCATCGGGACGACGATTAAACTCACCAGTACCACGGTAAGTTTTAAACTGCTTCTCAGCGGCATGTTTTTCATTACGTGCTTCTTGCGCACGGTGATCATACAACTTCGCATCTGTTGCTTTAGCAATCGTACGACCTTCAGCATCGGTTTTTGATGCTTCTTCAGTGCCGCTTGATTGTGAAATTAACTGTTGAATTTCAGTAATTTCAGCTTCAGTTAAATAACGCCATTTACCGTTTGGTAAGCCATCAATAGTGATGTTCATGATGCGTACGCGACGAAGTTTATACACTTCATAACCTAACGCTTCACACATACGACGAATTTGACGGTTTAAGCCTTGTGTTAAAACGATACGGAATGAGAAATTCGTTTCTTTCGTCACTTTACATGGCAAAGTAACCGTATCTAGAATCTCAACCCCTGATGACATTTTTTCAATAAATTCAGGCGTGATCGGTTGGTCTACTCGAACAACGTATTCTTTCTCATGCGAGTTACCCGCACGCAGAATTTTATTAACGATATCACCGTCATTGGTTAAGAAAATAAGACCATCAGACGGCTTATCTAAACGACCAATAGGGAAAATACGCTTACGGTGACCAATAAAGTCAATCACGTTACCTTCAATATGGCGTTCAGTAGTACAGGTGATACCTGTTGGCTTATTAAGTGCAATGTAAATTGGACGTTCTTTACTACGTAGTGGTTTATCATCAACCAATACTTCGTCTTTATCCATTACACGCATACCCATTTCAGGCGCAGTGCCATTGATGGTTACACGTCCCTGATCAATCAGCTTGTCCGCCTCACGGCGTGAGCAATAGCCAGTATCACTGATAAATTTATTAAGTCGAACCCCTTTCGGGCTCTGTTGGTCAGTAGAATGTTGTGACATGTTTTTCTTCTATAAAGGGCTTTAGGTCGATCAGGGCAATAAACCACTTAATTGTAGTTTACTTGCTCGATAGTTGTTATGAGGGGGAGTTTAACTGATTGTCGATTAAAGAGGTAGTTTTGATGTAAAGCTCTTAAGTAAAGGACAAAGGGCGTTGATGTTCTGGCACCAAATATAAATATATTCAGCATCCTCGACACTTTGCCCTCGTCCTTCGTCCCTAAATACGCTTACTTCGGTAAATCACCGTGACTAATACGGCCAACATAATCATGCTGCAATTCTTTTTCTAATTGCGCTTCAATATAGCCTGGTGATTTAGTTTTAGCCGACAACAGACGGTACATCGCA
This sequence comes from Photobacterium sp. NCIMB 13483, assembly GCF_003025475.1. Taxonomy (NCBI): domain Bacteria; kingdom Pseudomonadati; phylum Pseudomonadota; class Gammaproteobacteria; order Vibrionales; family Vibrionaceae; genus Photobacterium; species Photobacterium sp. NCIMB 13483. The sequence continues at coordinate 76,365 of NZ_PYLV01000022.1, read as the reverse complement.
GGAATCACTAATAATGTTACCAAGGTAGCAAATGCCATTCCAAAGAACACTACCGTACCCACAGCGATACGACTCTCAGCCCCCGCCCCCGTTGATAAAATCAGTGGTAAGGCGCCAAACAAGGTTGTAAACGCGGTCATTAAAATAGGTCGTAAACGACGTACAGACGCATCAACAATTGCTTGTTCAAACTCAATGCCTTTATCACGTAACTGGTTAGCAAATTCAACGATCAAAATACCGTTTTTAGTCACCATACCAATCAACATGATCATCCCGATTTGACTATAAATATTGAGCCCTTGCCCCATTATCCATAATCCAGCCAGACCACCAAAAATACCCATTGGTACAGTTAGCATCACCACCAACGGGTTAATAAAGCTTTCAAACTGCGCCGCAAGCACTAAATAAGCAACCAATAACGCTAATCCAAACACCATTGCAATACTGCTTTGGTTATCTCTAAAGTCTTGTGATTCGCCAGCATAATCAATCGAAATATCTGACGGTAAATTATCAATCGCTTGTTGATCAAGGAAATTAAGCGCTTCACCTAGAGTATAACCATCAGAAAGACTCGCTTTTAACGTGATCGATTTCTGTTTTTGGTTATGACTTAACTTCTGTGCTGATGCTACTTCATCAATAGACGCAACAGTATCTAAGGTAACGAGCTTGCCATTTTTTGCGCGTAGGTAAATCTGACTAAGATCGGTCGAGCTATTAAAGCTATTTTCGTCACCGCGAAGATAAACATCATATTCTTCACCACGCTCAACAAAGGTTGTTTCACTGCGACCGCCAAGCATTACTTCTAATGTTTCTGCGATTTCAGTGACGGGAATGCCTAATTCAGCCGCACGCTCACGATTAACATTAACCAATAGCTCAGGTGTTGTTTCTGCATAGTCTAAATCAACCCCTTCCATTAATGGACTATCTTCAGCAAGATGTTGTAGCTTTGTCGCCCACTTAAATAGTTCTTGGTAATCAGCGCCACCTAATACAAATTGTACTGGTTCTGATGATCCACCGCCAAAACCTGGCATCATCGGCATCACTCGCACATCAGGAATACCAGCCAGCGTTTTACTGATCATGCCCAGTGCTTGTTGTGCTCCGACTGAACGATCATTCCAATCTTCTAATTGCATGATCACAAAGCCCGTTTGATCCCCCGCGCGCCCACCAAATGCAGGTGATTGAATACTGACAGATTTCAATACTCCTTTACCTAACAATGGTAATAAACGTGCTTCCACTTGATCCATGTTACCGATCATACGGTTATAACTGGTACCTTCAGCGCCTTTCACAAACGCAAACAACACTCCGCGATCTTCTTGTGGTGCAAGTTGAGCGGGAATTACCTTCATTAATCCGCCACTGGCAGCAATACAACCTAAAACCACTAATGGTGCAACAAACCGTTTTTTAACCGCCACGGTAACAATTCGACGATAACCGTTTTCTAATTTATCAAATTGACGATCAATCCATAGGTTGAACCGATTGGGCTTCACATTGACTTGCAATAACTTACTGCACATCACTGGCGTTAACGTTAATGCAATTAATGATGAGAAAATCACTGACATCGCCAGTAATACGGAGAACTCAGTAAATAGACGCCCAACCATTCCTTCCATAAAAGAAATCGGTAAGAACACCATCACCAATACTGCGGTTGTTGCTACCACCGCAAATCCAACTTCTCGAGTGCCTTTATAAGCGGCTAATAAGGGTGATTCTCCGCGTTGTAGATGGTGAAAAACGTTTTCCACCACCACAATCGCATCATCAACCACCAACCCAATCGCTAAAATTAACGCCATCAGAGTTAATAAGTTAATTGAAAAACCAAAGAAATAAGCAGTGATAAAAGCTGAGATTAAAGATACAGGCACCGTAACCGCAGGAATTAATGTTGCACGAACTTGGCCAATAAAAATATACAGCACCAAAATAACCAGTGCGCCAGTGACTAATAGCGTGCTGTAAACTTCATTAATCGAACGTTCAATGAACACTGTTGCATCATAATCCACCGTCAATGACGCACCTTGCGGTAAAAACTGCTGCATCTTAGCAACTTCAGCGCGTACTTCTTTAGCTACATCAAGCGGATTAGCATCAGACATGGTCACTATGCCGAGACTTAAATTAACGGCACCATTACTTTTAAAGGTTGAATTTTCATTTTCTGCGCCAATCGTCACCTCTGCCACATCTTTTAAATAAATCGGTGTGCCCGCTTCTGTGGTACGAATAACGAGATATTTAAAATCATCAACGGTTTGGTAAAGTCGCGCAGTACGCACCGACATTACCGTTTGATCATTACGTACTTCACCACCGGGTAATTCTACGTTTTCATCATTTAATGCATTGACAATATCTTTGGTAGTAACACCGCGTCCTGCCATTAATACTGGTTGTAATTTTACATACATCACTTTGTACAATGCGCCACTGAGGCTCACTGAACTGACGCCATTTAACAGGCTAAAACGATCTTCTAAAACGCGCTGAGCGTAATCGGTTAATTGAGTACGATCCATTTCAGATGACGACAAATTAATGTAGATCGCGGGCTCACCCGAACCATTATCTTTCGATACAATCGGATCATTGGCATCATCAGGAAGACGCCGTTGCGCACGAGCAACCGCATCACGAATATCACTGACACCTTCGGTAAGATCCCAGTCCATATTAAATTCAACCGTGATCCGCGACATACCATTACGAGTAACAGAAGTAATATTATCAATACCACTGATCCCTGAGAGCTCATCTTCTATCGGGGTGGTAACTTGGCTTTCCATTACTGTTGCTGATGTGCCGTCATAAGTTGTCATGATGGTCACAACTGGACTTTCAACATCTGGCATTTCACGCACAGCCAGTTTAGAGAATGAAACAATACCAAACACACACAACAGCAAACTTAATACAATGGCGACAACAGGCCGTTTTACTGAAATATCCGATAACCACATTAGCTCGCTACTCCAGTCGTTGGAGTAATGTCTTTAATGGTTATTCCATCACGCATATTCACCAGTCCTTGTACAACAATACGCTCGCCTGTCTTTAAGCCTTTTTTAATGACCACATTATTATCAATACGCTCACCCAACTCAACTAAGGTACGGTGTACTTTTTGTTGTGAATCAACAAGGTAAACATAACGTTTAGTGCCTGAATATTCTAACGCTTGAACCGGAATAATCGCTTGTTGCTGCGGAATGAAATCAAGCTCTGCTGCAAGTAGCATTCCAGGTTTTAGTGCGTGATCGCTATTTTCAAATACAACGCGTACTTTAATATTTAAAGAGTCAGCTTGAACACGAGAATCAATGGCTTGAATTTCACCACTAAAGGCACGATCACCCCATGCTTGGCTTTTTGCGGTAACTTTAATTCCGACCTTTAAAAAAGAGATATATTGCTCTGGAACTTCAATATCCAAACGCATAGAGGAAAGGTCATCAAAATTAAATAATGCACCGCCAGCGGCGACCATGTGGCCAGGGCTAAAATCATATAACCCAACAGTGCCATTGAATGGGGCACGTATAGCATGATCATTAAGATTAGCTAAAGCGGCTTTTAAACGAGCATTTGCAATACTGGCGCTGGCAGATTGAGCATCGATTTCAGTTTTAGTGATAGCACCACGAGATAATAACCGTTGAAATTCAGTTAATTTACGTTTTTCATCATTACGGTATGCCAAGGCTTCATCATAAGCAGCAACGGCTTTATCATTATCAAGTTGAATTAATAATTGCCCTTTGGTTACCGTACTATTTACAGGAACCACAATCGTTTTTATTTTAGCCGAGACTTCCGCTGCAACATTAACCGCATGTTCAGCCTTTAACTTACCCACTAATGATAGTGATTGAGCAACCGCTAAAGAGTTAACTTCTCCGGTTGTTACCGACACAACACGTGATGATTGCGCCGACTGAGATTTATCTTGCGCAGCATGTGATGTCCCTTGAAAGTAAAAGTAACTCCCCGATAATGCGGCGGTGACTAATACGGCTACGGCTATCTTTTTCATTTATTAAAAACCATCATAAAAATCCTAGTCGAATAATATCTGAACTAAAGGTCGAGTAACGTCAAGAAATGTAAAGTTAAGCAAAAATTAGCTTACTGATGAAAAATCCAGCAAGCACTCAATGATATTGATAAAAAAGGTTTACAGCGCTGAAATGTTTGTTATTATCCGCCCCGCACTTGTGGTGGGGTTCCCGAGTGGCCAAAGGGAGCAGATTGTAAATCTGCCGGCACTGCCTTCGAAGGTTCGAATCCTTCCCCCACCACCATTAATTTTGAAGAATTGTTTTATAACAGTTTTTCGATGGTTAAAGTGGCCTTTAATCATCATAGTAACGAATAACTATTGCGACTCAAAATAGAGTAGCAAGCAACATCCCGTGGTGGGATTCCCGAGTGGCCAAAGGGAGCAGATTGTAAATCTGCCGGCACTGCCTTCGAAGGTTCGAATCCTTCTCCCACCACCATCATTTTGAAAAGTTGTTGATAATAACTTTTCGGTTATTGAAGTGGCCTTTAATAACCATAGCTTCAACAAATTATTGTAATACCCCGTGGTGGGGTTCCCGAGTGGCCAAAGGGAGCAGATTGTAAATCTGCCGGCACTGCCTTCGAAGGTTCGAATCCTTCCCCCACCACCATCATTTTGAAAGGTTGTTTTATAACAGCACTTCAGTGGTTAAAGTTAAGCTTTAATCACCATAGCAACATCCCGTGGTGGGATTCCCGAGTGGCCAAAGGGAGCAGATTGTAAATCTGCCGGCACTGCCTTCGAAGGTTCGAATCCTTCTCCCACCACCATCATTTTGAAAGGTTGTTTTATAACAGCATTTCAGTGGTTAAAGTTGGTCTTTAATCACCATAGCAATACCCCGTGGTGGGATTCCCGAGTGGCCAAAGGGAGCAGATTGTAAATCTGCCGGCACTGCCTTCGAAGGTTCGAATCCTTCTCCCACCACCATCATTTTGAAAAGTTGTTGATAATAACTTTTCGGTTATTGAAGTGGCCTTTAATAACCACTGCTTCAACAAATTATTGTAATACCCCGTGGTGGGGTTCCCGAGTGGCCAAAGGGAGCAGATTGTAAATCTGCCGGCACTGCCTTCGAAGGTTCGAATCCTTCCCCCACCACCATCATTCAGCCAGTTGCTTAGCAGCTGGCTTTTTCATATCAAAAAATAACACCATATAAACATCAACAAATTAGACCAACTTATTTTATATGTGCAATACTGCATATAGTTGTCTGGTTTATATATGGATTGTTATGACAGAAGCTTCTACTTACACCAACATTGATTGGGCACAAGTTAAGGTACTGATTATTGATGATCAGCTATCTTCTGCATTACTCATTCAAAATATTCTCCACAGCATCGATCTTACTGCGATTGATATTGCAACTAACAGTGTCAATGCGATTCGACTTTGTAAAACCACCGCTTATGATCTAATCCTGCTTGATTTTCATCTTGATCCACAACTCAGTGGTAGTGAACTTCTTACCGTAATGAGAAAAAATAACTATATCAGTGCCTATTGCGGCATTATCTTTATCTCAGGCGATCGCACCCCTGAAGTTATCGTGACCTCGATTAGCCTAGATGCTGATAGTTTTCTCAGTAAACCATTAAATATTGGACAATTAAAACAACGTATCATAACGGTTTATCAAGCATGCTTAATTCGCAAACCAATTTATATCGCAATAACAAACAATCAAACATCAACCGCTATATTCTTATGTCGACAGTTATTACAACAGCATGGTCATAATCTTGAAATTGAAATCCTATTGCTTGATTTATTAATCAGCCAACAAGACTGGTTACCCGCTCAGCAATTATTAAGCCTATTTAGTGAGCGTAGCCAACACCACAAACTGGGATTACTTCAAGCCCAATTAATGCATAAGCAAGGCGATACCATTGCGGCTATTCAACGGCTACAAACACTGATTAAACAAGTGCCCTTATTTGTCGAAGCCTATGACGAACTCGCACTGTTATTGCACCAGCAACAACAGCCATGTGAAGCAAAAGCCATTGCCTACCAAGCCCTAATGCTTACGCCAAGTATCAGCCAACGTTCATTAATGGCTGCTCAATTAGCCGTTTGTACTAATGATCTCTCTTTATTTATTAAAATAGGAAAAACATTCGTTACTCACTTACCTATTATTAATCAAGATTGGATCATTTACTTTGCCCAATTTACAGCTTTATTTGAACAACTTCATAGTCAGCAATTATCACCACTGTCGCAACGAAAACTTCTTAAACAATTAAAAAATATCCATCGTTTAGCACAGCAACGATTAACCTCAAGCCAAAAAAAACACCTTGCAGCATTTTGTCATATAACCCTGGCAAGATTTGCTGTAACCAATAACCAACCATTAAAAGCAAAACGCCGTTTATTGCATGGCCTAAAGATATATTTTGGTCAAATGTCACAGGCACCCGCGGCCATTATGGTTGATGCATTGCCTTTATTGGTGTATTTCGGAGAGACTCGATTAATTAAAGAAATATATCAAGTATTAATGACGCGTAGTGTATTAGATGAACATAGCCATCATCGTCTTAGCCAACTGCAACGTAATAAATTTATTATTGAAAACATTCGCCTGTTAGTTGATCAACTGGCAACTGCAAAAGCGACAATATCACCAGACCCTCAACGCGCTTACCATATCTATCACACCATTTTGCGTGATTATCCTTATAATACAGAAGCACATTTAGGGCGCATGAATAGCTTACTTGTGCTGCAACAAATACATCATCCAGAAATTGATATCAGCTTACAACAAATTAAAAAGATGCCGCTCGCTTCACCATTACAAGAGTGGTTCATTCAATTACAGCAATTGTATCTTGATAAACACAGTGTGGTTTACCCTTAACTTTCACCATCACTATTATCACTTGGTGCACCTTGTCTGTATTTATCATTCCGATGTTCTTGATCGCTATTCTCTTGATCCTGACGCTCTGTTGTTGTCGCTTCAGGTTCCGCACCAAACATACGCTTTATAAAATCGAACATACTCTACTCCATGACTATAGCGTCAAAACAACGCTGGGGTTAATAAACAAGTTAGCACAGTCATTACTCGGCATAAGCCCAAACGAATGTGACAACGATAACACCATCTACTTAGTGACATGTCAGCGGATTATTTAAAAACAATAACTTGTCATAAATGATATATTTCCTTTTAGCATAGACCCGCATCTTCGTTATACCCAAATAAACTTACACTACAGGTATGATCGCTTCTGATTGAATGGATCATATATCGAAGTGATAGTGCAATGTGCTAATATCAGTAACCAATAATCATTCGCAGTTATGGACACTAAATATGAAAGTTATTTCTTTTAATATCAATGGGCTACGTGCTCGATTACATCAACTACAAGCTATTATCGATAAACACCAGCCTGATGTTATCGGTTTACAAGAAATTAAAGTTCATGACGAAGCTTTTCCGTTAGCGGATGTTGAAGCAATGGGCTACAAAGTCTACTTTCATGGTCAAAAAGCCCATTACGGCGTTGCGATGTTATGTAAACAAGAACCGATTAGTGTTCAGAAAGGGTTTCCAACTGACGACGATGAAGCGCAACGTCGAATGATCATGGCGACGTTTAAACAAGAAGATGGCAGCAATATAACGGTAATGAACGGCTATTTCCCTCAAGGCGATAACGTTAAGCATGAAACCAAATTTCCGGCAAAAGAGAAGTTTTACGCTGATCTAATGAACTACCTTAATACCGCACACACCAATGATGAACAACTCATCGTGATGGGTGACATTAATATTAGCCCTATCGATTTAGACATAGGTATCGGCCCCGTCAACGCTAAACGTTGGCTAAAAACAGGCAAATGTTCATTCCAGCCAATTGAACGCCAATGGTTACAAACACTATTAGATTGGGGTTTTATTGATACTTTCCGTCAACTTCACCCAGCAGTAGATGATCAATTCTCATGGTTTGATTATCGTTCAAAAGGCTTTGTTGATAATCGAGGCCTGCGTATTGATGTGATTCTAGCAACGCCAACATTAGCGAACCGTTGTACTGACGCTGGAATTGATTACGAATTACGTGGAATTGAAAAGCCTTCTGATCACGCTCCAATTTGGTCAACTTTCAGCAATTGATATGCGCATTAAGCTTCAATAATCACCATCACCAAAACAAATAATCACAGCTGAAGCCGACTATCTTATTGGTAGCGGCTTTTGTCTGTTTTGCATATATATTCACCAAAATACTGGCACCATACCTTTACAGTATCGATTTAAACTATATTGATGAATATTATCCATCGACAAGATGAATATAAAAAAAGTTGAATCAATATTTTTTAAACGGCATAAATACGTTAAAAAAAAACAGACAAAATCATAACTTATTGATTTTAAATGATGCTTTATTTTGTGATCATGGTTAGAAAATTATGAAATTAAATTACATTAAAATTTTTTTTAGTTTTATCAAAAAAATTATACCGTTACAATTCAAATGATTACATTATTTTGCAGTGTCACAATATGTCTAATTTTGTTATAAATTTTCACCGCAATGATCCAGATCAAATTTATGATTCACAACCTTTGCTATTATTCTGGCAGCCAAATTTAAACCATTAAAGAGCACTCCTGTGAAAATGGAAACGAATCCTTTTGACTCACTGATGCCACCAGCTATGGCACATAAAGCCGAAGAAGTCGGTGTTTATAAAGCGACAAAACACCCGTTACAGTCATTCTTTTTAGCGATAACTGCAGGTGTCTTTATCTCAATTGCTTTTGTATTTTATACAACAGTAACTACTGGCGCTGGTGATATGCCTTGGGGTATGTCTAAATTTGTCGGTGGTTTAGCTTTTAGTTTAGGTTTAATCCTAGTAGTTATATGCGGTGGCGAGTTATTTACCTCTTCTGTATTAACCACTGTTGCTCGTGCAAGCGGTCGCATTACTACTGGTCAGTTAATGAAAAACTGGGGCATTGTTTACCTCGGTAACTTTGTTGGTGCAATTTTCTTTGTTGCCTGTATTTGGATTGCAGAACAACACCTTGGCGCGAATGGCCAATGGGGTATTAACGCAATGAAAATCGCCCAACATAAACTTCATCATGATTTTGGACAAGCTGTTGTTTTAGGTATGTTATGTAACCTAATGGTTTGTCTTGCAACATGGATGACTTTCTCATGCCGTAGTGCTACTGATAAAGTTATGGTAATGTTGCTACCCGTTGCAATGTTTGTTGCATGTGGTTTTGAGCACTGTATTGCAAATATGTTTATGATTCCTATGGGTATTGTAATTCATGCTTTCTCTGGTCCTGAATTTTGGGCTATGACAGGTGTCGATCCTGCACAGTTTGCAGACTTGAACATTCATAATTTTGTTGTTAACAATCTAATCCCAGTAACCATTGGTAATATCATTGGTGGTGGTGTATTAGTTGGTCTAACATATTGGATTATTCATCGTCGTCCAGAACTTAACGGCAATAGCCATCACTAAGTTTTGACGCGGTAACATTTATTTTTTTCTACTGAATAGTATAGGTAGGTATACAATGGCAGAGCAATTTGCTGCATGGGAAGGCTTCACAGCTGGTGATTGGCAGAACGAAGTAAACGTTCGTGACTTTATCCAAAAGAACTACACTCCTTTCGAGGGTGACGGCTCTTTCCTAGAAACAGAAGCGACTCCAGCTACAGCTAAACTTTGGGAAGCTGTAATGGTAGGCATCAAACAGGAAAACGCGACTCACGCACCTGTTGATTTCGATACTGACGTTGTTTCTACTATCACTGCACACGACGCTGGTTACATCGACCAAGAACTTGAAACTATCGTAGGTCTTCAAACTGACGCGCCTCTTAAGCGTGGTTTGATCCCTAACGGTGGTATCCGCATGATCGAAAACTCATGCAAAGTATACGGTCGTGAACTAGATCCTACTATCAAGAAGGTTTACTCAGAGCTTCGTAAAACACACAACCAAGGTGTTTTCGATATCTACACTCCTTCTATCATCAAGTGTCGTAAGTCTGGTGTTCTAACAGGTCTTCCTGATGCATACGGCCGTGGTCGTATCATTGGTGACTACCGTCGTATCGCACTTTACGGTATCGACAAGCTAATGGCTGACAAGCTAGCTCAATTCAAATCTCTAGAAGAAATGTTTGAGAATGGCGAAGATCTTCAAATGACTATGCAACGTCGTGAAGAGATCTGTGAACAGCACCGTGCTCTTGGTCAAATCAAGACTATGGCTGCTAAATACGGTTGTGATATCTCTCTTCCTGCTGCTACTGCACAAGAAGCTATCCAGTGGACTTACTTCGGCTACCTAGCTGCTGTTAAATCACAAAACGGTGCTGCAATGTCTCTAGGTCGTACTTCGACTTTCCTAGACATCTTCATCGAGCGTGATATCGCTGATGGCAAGATCACTGAAGCACAAGCTCAAGAAATGATCGACCACTTCGTAATGAAGCTACGTATGGTTCGTTTCCTACGTACTCCTGAATACGATGAGTTGTTCTCTGGTGACCCAATCTGGGCAACAGAATCAATGGGTGGTATGGGTCTTGACGGTCGTACACTAGTTACACGTTCAAACTTCCGTTTCCTAAACAGCCTATACACAATGGGTCCTTCTCCAGAGCCAAACATCACTGTTCTTTGGTCTGAGCAACTACCTGTAGGCTTCAAGAAGTTCTGTGCGAAGGTATCTATCGATACTTCTTCTATCCAGTACGAAAACGATGACCTAATGCGTCCAGACATGAACTCTGACGATTACGCAATCGCTTGTTGTGTATCTCCAATGGTTGTTGGTAAGCAAATGCAGTTCTTCGGTGCTCGTGCTAACCTTGCTAAGACTATGCTTTACGCAATCAACGGCGGTGTGGATGAGAAGCTTAAGATCCAAGTAGGTCCTAAGACTGATAAAGTAACTGCTGAAGTTCTTGACTACACAGATACTATGGATCGTCTAGATCACTTCATGGATTGGTTAGCAACGACTTACGTTTCTGCGCTAAACGCTATTCACTGGAGCCACGACAAGTACAGCTACGAAGCATCGCTAATGGCTCTACACGATCGTGACATCAAGCGTACAATGGCTTGTGGTATCGCTGGTCTTTCTGTTGCTGCTGACTCACTATCAGCTATCAAATACGCAACGGTTAAGCCTATCCGTGACGAAGATGGCATCGCTATCGATTTCGAAATCGAAGGTGACTATCCTAAGTTCGGTAACAATGACGCACGCGTTGATGACATCGCATGTGACCTTGTTGAGCGCTTCATGAACAAGATCCGTACTCACAAGATGTACCGTGATGCGATCCCTACTCAGTCTATCCTAACTATCACATCTAACGTTGTGTACGGTAAGAAGACAGGTAACACTCCAGACGGTCGTCGTGCAGGTGCTCCTTTCGCACCAGGTGCTAACCCAATGCACGGTCGTGACGAAAAAGGCGCTGTAGCTTCACTTACTTCTGTAGGTAAACTACCGTTTGCACACGCTAAAGATGGTATTTCATACACATTCTCTATCGTTCCAAACGCACTAGGTAAAGATCTTGATACTCAAGAAACTAACCTAGCTGGCCTAATGGATGGTTACTTCCACCATGAGTCAGGCATCGAAGGTGGTCAACACCTAAACGTTAACGTTCTTAACCGCGAAACTCTAGAAGACGCAGTTAAGCACCCAGAGAACTACCCACAGTTAACTATCCGTGTATCGGGTTATGCTGTGCGTTTTAACTCTCTAACTGCTGAACAGCAGGCTGACGTTATCGCTCGTACTTTCACAGCGTCTCTATAATATAGAGCCTTCTGTGTAGGAAGTTCGCTTCCTAATAAAAACCGGCTTATATAGCCGGTTTTTTTATGCCCAAAATTTAAGAATAAAAACACGCTTCGTTACATTTCTTCGATTGTACCTATCACATTTTATGGATATTCTGCGCCGCCCTATTCCAAGCATTAATTTACTTCTGTATTTAAGGACATGACTTTCTGATGCGAAGATCTCAATCGGTATTGATTGTCGACGACAGTAGTATTATCCAACAAACAACCAAGCTTATTTTGGTTAATGGGCAATTCCAAAGTGCCAATATTTATTGCGCCTCAAACGCCTCTGAAGCGATTAAGTATTGCCAGCAGCAGACCTTTGATATTCTCTTTCTTGACTTTAATCTTGGCTTTGGTAGTACCGGACTACAATTACTTGAGCGTCTATATCACAATAAATTATTGCAGCATTCACCGCTAATTTTTATTCTAACTGCTGATGACTCACCCGCCGTTCTAATGGGTTTTTCTGAATACCAACCCGATGATTATTTGGTTAAGCCTTTACGATTAAATACCTTAAAGCAACGCTTAGAATATGTTTTTGAACAACGCGTCATCAATGATCGTGCTTTTGAATGTTACTTACATTCAGGCATTGATGGTGTTGAAGAGATGTGTGCGAAATCAAATGTAACCGTCAGCACCTATTGCACTACGATTACTGCTGTTGCTAAACGCTTATTTAATCAAAAACAGCCTCATCTTAATGCTGATATTGAAACACTACTAACCCTGATTCAGCAGCATTACCACAGTCTACCAGCACAACTTTTACTGTCTCAACTGTGGTTACAGCAACAAAATTTTCAGGCTCTTAATCCATTATTAAACCAATTAAGAGACTTATATCCTGATCATTTAATGCTACTTGAATACAGTGCCTGCTCTGCATTATTACAACAAAAAATCACCCAAGGTTATGATTTTTGGTTAAAGGCACATAATGTCAGTAAAAATAACTTACATCGCTTATTTGGCCTATTATGGATTGAATGTCATTTCCATAACCACAGCGCCATGCAACAACACTTACGTGAAGCCATCTCATATCTTCGCCATTCAGTATGGGATAAACCTTGTTATCACGCGTTTATTGTTTGGCTGCAACTACAACATAGCGATAAAAAGAATTTACCAATAGAACGGCTCTGGCGCACAATTAGCCAACAAAAAACCATAACTAAACATGAACGTGCGTTTATTTACTTATTACAAGCATGGCAATATTTAGACAATGACAGCAATCTTAATGCCTATAAAAGCTATATTGCTGCGATAGAAACGATTCAACAAACAGCGCCAGAACAGCACAGTTTTGAATTTGATGCGATTGCCCTTTGTATTAGCAAACGCTTAGCCATGACTCGTCATCAAATAGACTGTTATCAACGATTACAACACAATCTACATCAGCACCAAAATGAGCCGCATTCGATTATAAAACAGATGTGGTTAGAAACAATGCAACCAACAACTAGCCATCACACAGATGAACAATACCGTTATGCGCTTAGATTGTTAAAACAAAAATATTATATTGAGGCTGGTCAATCGATGTTGCTATTATGGCCTCAATATCGTTTTGATGATGTTTTAGCTCGGTGTTTAATTGAGTTATCTTCACGGGGTTATATAGACAATGATCCACAGCATCAACAATGGATTAGAGAAGCGAGATGGACCTTTGAATCACAAGAGTTTAAACCTGACTGGTATTTAAGATTAAAAGCGCAATATCGCTTTCTTCAACAACCATTATATTAATGTCTTGATTTGTTCTTCTAGGTAGCTCTACATGCGAAACTTTATACTGCTGCTAGTACTGATATTACCACCTTTTATACAGACCATTTATGCTAATGAATTAACGCATAAGGCGACGGCTAAACCCATTTTAACTGTTGGCTATACCTCGCTTAATTGGGCACCATTATCTTTTAAACATGGCGATAAAATTGTCGGTTTGTTACCTGATTTGATGGATACTATTGCAGCAAAAGCAAACTACCAAATAAAAAGTGTCTATTTCCAAAGTTTTGATGAAATGCTCGCAGCATTTAAAAGTAACGATGTTGATCTATTAATTGGTATAGCGGCAACATTTAATCGTCAAAAATACATGGTATTTAGTGATCCTATTCTAAGCTCATCATTTGCGATGCTTAGCCGATCGCCTCTGTACACCAAAATATCAGATCTTAATGATGCTACTATTAGTGTTGAAAATGGCTTTGCTATTAAACAAAAAATAATAGATCTTCATCTTAACGGTCAAATTCTAGCAATGCCATCCAGCACAGTGGCACTTAATGCTGTTGATACAGGTCTAGCCGATGTTTATATTGGTAATAGCCTGATCCTACACCACTCACTCACAACTAATAAGCAACAATCACCACTTTATTTCTCACCGATAACTACATTGCCTTTTGAACGCTTATACATCACAGCTACACGAAATAATAGAGTCCTCATCGACAATATTAATCAAGCTTATAGTCAACTTCATCCCGCAGTCTTAACCGCAATTTATGATCGCTGGCTAACGCCAATACAAAAAAAGATGTTAAGTGATCCGCATACGGTTCATTTAACCGCAGCTGAAAATAATGCCTTACAGCAGCAGAATAATATTCGTATCGGCTATAAATACCCTATGTCGCCAATATTGAACAAAAATGATTTTATTTTAAGTCAACTCAACGACACTTTAACCAAAATAAAAGATAAGCTTCCTATCACCACCACCATTGTTCCCATCGATAATTATCAAGATGGTAAGCAAAAACTGCTCAATAATGACATTGATATTATGGCTGCGGTAGCGATAACAAACCAACGTCATAAGGAACTGACCTTTACGACCCCTTATTCTAACGATCGGTGGGTTATGCTTGATCACATCAACCATAAAAAATTAACCTCCATTAATTCAACGGATACCATTGGTGTTCTCGCCTTTGGATTTGGAGGAAAACTTGTCAAAGAATATTACCCAACAGCGAAGATTCGCTTGTTTAAAAATAAATTTGATATTCTCAACGCCGTGGTCGATGGGGAGATTAATTATGCGGTAATTTCGTTATCTACCGCGAATGTTTTATTACAAAACAATTTCTTAGGGCAATTAAAAATCATTACAAGTCGTATTGATGATTATGATCGAAAAGTTGCCTTTGCTCTGTCAAAAAATAACCTTTTACTGCGTAATATTTTAAATAAAACCATTGATTCTCTGCCACCAACGACTATTCAAAAACAATGGCATACTTTCACAATAAAAAATGATGGTATTTACAATCGATTAATCTTATTTATTATGATAATGGGCGCGGTTATTAGCTGTATTATTGGAGCCATTACCATTTGGAACCGCCGTTTAAGTAAAGAAATTAAGTACCGTAAAGCGGCAGAAGATAAGTTAACTTATTTAACCAATAATTTTGATGGTGTTCTGATTCAACACCACCAAAAAAGTGATGACCCAATGGATATTGATATCCAATTTATGAGTGAAAAAATCATTGATTTTACGGGTATTTCAGCCAGTAAATTCTATTTTTTTCCACACTTATTAAAAGATCGCATCTCTATGCGAGATGATTATTCAAGCTTAGTTGCCGAAATGCGTAATGCTGTACAGCAAGGCTATTGGCGTACCGAGTTACAAATTAAAATCAATGAATTAAGTGCACCTTGTTGGATTGAACTACGTTGTCAAATTACGCCGGCAGCAATCGGTTGGCAGTGGAATAGTATCCTGATTGATATTACTCAATTAAAACAGCAACAATTAGCACTGACAATCGCCAAACAAAAATCGCAAGCAGCCACAATAGCAAAATCACGCTTTTTAGCCATGATGAGTCATGAAATTCGCACGCCAATCAGCGGCATTATTTGTTTATTAGATTTAATGAAACCTTATGCTCAACAGCCTGAACTCTATCAAATCCATAAAAATCTCACCTTTTCAGGTGAAAACCTACTTAATATTGTGAATGATGTTTTAGATTTCTCTAAGCTTGAATCAAAAAAACTAGAGATCAATCCGCAACAAAAAATAATGTATAAAATAGCCACAGTATTAGTACAACCTCATGCTATTCATGCCGCACAGAAAGGGCTAGATTTTAAATTATGGCTTGATCCTAATATCGCCAAAAGTTTACGTTTTGATAGTTTTCGTCTTAAACAAGTGCTGAATAATTTACTTAATAATGCGATTAAATTTACGTCTCAAGGCGCTATACACCTTGATATTAATTTATTATCCCAACAAAATAATCAGCAAACTATTAGCTTTACAATCACAGATACTGGCATAGGTATTGCGGCTAAAAATATCAATAAACTCTTTCAGCCATTTGAACAAATAGAGCAAAACACCGATCGTCGCTATGATGGCACCGGATTAGGGCTATCAATTTGCCACCAACTGATCCAATTAATGAATGGAACGATTTCAGTATCAAGCCAACTTAATAAAGGCACTAGCTTTACGATCACTCTCACGTTTGATATCTGCCAAGCCGCTGAGGTTAAATCATTAAACAAGCACTGTGGCTTACTCTCGATAGTCAATGATCTTATTTTAACCAACTATTTAACAGCTTGGGGTTGTTCTATCTCGCGGTTAAATGTCACCACCAAAGAACAACTCGCGGTTGCAATATCAACCCAATGTATTGATACTATTTTTGTGCCTCAATCATGGGCAAATCAACATAATATTGATCTTAATTGGATTGCAATTAACTTACCTTCGGTTAATTGGATCACTATAACCTCTACTGATGTCATGCTTACGTCCAACATTAATGCCCGTAATATTTCCCTTAGCCCGCTTTTATCTCAACAACTTTATCGTGCATTAACAGAGCCCTTTCAACCGTATAACAATGACAATCAGTCTCGCTATAATGTGCCTATAACGCTAACTCGTGAACAAGCTATCGCAGATAACCGTTATGTGTTGGTCGCAGAAGATCATCCAATTAACCAACAGATACTCAAGCAACAATTAGAGCAACTTAACTATGCGGTAGATATTGTTGATAATGGAAAACAAGCTTTAGTTGCATTAGCACAGACTAATTACAATATTTTACTCACTGATTGCCATATGCCAGAAGTCGATGGCTATGAATTAGCCAAAATAATTCGAGAGCAAGAACAACGAACAGACGCGATAGCTTTACCTATTATCGCGATTACAGCCAACGCTCTCACTAATACCTGTCGTTTTCAAACCATGGGTTTTAGCGATTATTTAATTAAGCCATTAAAGCAACAACAACTAAAAGATATATTAGTAAAATGGATAAAGCCGTTAAGTATAGACCAAGGCGTCAAAAAAATATCACAATTAACTATTGAGCCAACAATATCGTCGACAACACCAACTATACTTCCACAAGTTATTGATATAAAAGAGTTGTTACCTATCTTTGGTGACAATGACTTATGTCACATATTGCTGCAACAGTATTTAGAATCTTGTTTTGACGATTTGTATCAACTTAAAAAAGTAATATCACAACAAAATAATGATAGTATCTTTATGGTTAGTCATCGCATGAAAGGTGCTGCACGAATGATGGCTTTTCATCCATTGGCACAAGCAACCCAGAAGCTTGAATTACACTCGCAACAAGCGCAAATAGACTCGACCGCTTTACAACAAGACTACTTGCACATTGAGCAACTAATCGAACAATTATCATGCCAAATTAACGGTAAATAGGATCGAAGAATGAACATATTATTGATTGAAGATCATGACTTTCAACGTCAAGTTCTTGCAACCCAATTAGCTCATCTTATCGATCCAAATCAAGACCACATACATTGCGCAAACAATGGCATATGCGGATTGAAGGCGGTAGCACTATATCAGCCACAATTACTGTTTTGTGATCTCAATATGCCGCAAATGGACGGCATCAGTTTTCTCGGTCATCTTGCTGAACAGCAATTTACTGGCGCAATTATTATCACTAGCGCATTAAATGCGGATGTACTTCTTAGTGTCAATAAAATGTGTAAAAACTATGGCCTTAATTTATTAGGTACATTAGCGAAACCAACCCATCTTGAGCAACTAAAACAATTATTAGCTTTAGCGGTCAATCAACAACCTTTGGGCGATGCACCAATACCAGCATTACAACTCGCACTCACAGAGCAGGATATTATTGATGCTTTTAATGCTAACTATTTAACCCCTTATTATCAGCCCATTGTTAATTTAAAAACTGGCGAATGGGTAGCTAGCGAAGCATTAATTCGATTTATTCATCCAGATTATGGCATTGTGCCTGCAAGTAATTTCATTCAACACTTAACCCAAATAGGTAAAGACAGCCATCTCGCCTTACTCATTATCAATCATATAATCAGTCATCACGCTACATTTGAAGGCCGAAGAGTTGCAGTCAATATCTCGGCCAAAACCTTGGTTGAACGTAGTTTTATTAATCATGTGCTGGCGTTGCATAATCAATATCCACAATTACACCATTGGCTTTATTTTGAATTAACTGAATCAGATTTATTTGAGTCGACAGGCAAAGCTCTAGAAGCTGCAGCTCGATTAGGCATGCATGAATTTAATCTTTCGATTGATGATTTTGGTACAGGTTATTCATCACTAAAACAACTCGATATCTTGCCGTTTAAGTCGCTAAAGTTAGACATTAGCTTTGTGCAAGCGATGCCAACAAATTACACCGCTAAAGTGATTATTGAGACTTGTTTATTATTAGCACATCGGCTTAATTTAACAGTGATAGCCGAAGGTGTTGAAGATATTACATTGTGGTTAAAGCTACAAAAAATGGATTGTGAACTCGCGCAAGGTTATTTTATTTCACCACCGTTACCTTTTAGCCAAATTCCAATTTGGCATGATCAATGGCAACAACGAAGCCAACAATTACTCAATAATTCAGCCTCCAAAGAGATACTAACTAAAACACAAGAGAGATGAATATCACCCACTCTTATCTGATCCATGCTAATGAGGGATCCTGAGTTTTTGCTATATTCACACCTCGTTTTGTAATAAAATAACATATAAATAAAACGCAGTATGCGGAGAAATAGAACAATGTCAGTAACAGGTCGTATTCACTCTTTCGAATCTTGCGGAACCGTCGATGGCCCAGGAATTCGGTTTATTGTATTTCTGCAAGGTTGCTTAATGCGTTGCCAATATTGCCACAATCGTGATACATGGGATACCCATGACGGTCGTGAAGCGACTATTGAAGAATTAATGCATGAAGCAAGATCATACCGTCACTTCATGAATGCTTCTGGTGGTGGTGTTACCGCCTCTGGTGGTGAAGCAATGCTACAACCAGAATTTGTCCGCGATTTCTTCCGTGCTGCACAAGCAGATGGAATTCATACTTGTCTTGATACCAATGGCTACATTCGTAAACATACCGATGTGGTTGATGAAGTATTAGATGCGACTGATCTTGTGATGCTTGATCTTAAACAGATGAATGATAGCGTTCACCAGAATTTGGTTGGTGTTTCCAATAAACGTGTGCTTGATTTTGCACGTTACCTACACCAGCGCGGTCAAAAGACATGGATCCGTTACGTAATTGTACCGGGCTACACTGATGATGAACAATCTGCACACCAATTAGGTGAGTTCATTAAAGACATGGATAATATCGAAAAAATTGAGCTGCTGCCCTACCACCAGCTTGGTGAGCACAAATGGGAAGCTCTTGGCTTTGAATACCCATTAACTGGGGTTAAGCCACCGAAAAAAGAGACAATGGAAAATATTAAAAACATTCTTGCAAGCTATGGTAAGAAAGTTATGTATTAAACAACTGTGTCATAGTTGTTAATACAAAAAAGAGCGGCTTATCTTTATCTCTAAGGAGTTAGATAAGTCGCTCTTTTCTATTTAAACTGAAAAGATAAAATAGTATTTATCGTGACAACGGTAAAATTGTGACAAGAAAAGAGATTAACAACACCATAATTAACAATGAGATTGGTACTGTATACTTCCACTTAGTTACAGGTTCTTGCATCATAACTTCCTTTGCTAAATTTACACCCTATTTGATCAGGGTCATTTTTATATGGCACATACTTTAAATGCAGAGCAAAAAACAACCAATAACTAATAATGAAATAATACATTCCATTATCAATGAAAACTAAAAACATCACCTCTTTATCTTCCACTAAATAGCAATAGCCCCTATAAAAAAACCATAAAAGGATATTTATCCATGATAAAATTATGGTATAAACCAAAAGCAAACGTTTGCGTTAATGCAAAAAGACAGATTTGCAGTTAAAAAAGCGTTCAATATCAGCATTAATATTACTCTATCTGCCTATGAGGAAATAAGCTCTCATGAAAAGTGACATCGAAATTTGCCGAGAAACGCGACTCACTCCCATTGATCGCATCGCCTTCAATGCCGGCATTGAAGCACAAGATCTTACGCCTCAAGGCAGCTTAAAAGCGAAAGTAAAACCCGCTATTTTAAAACGGTTAAGCAACAAACCTGAAGGTAAGCTCATTTTAGTAACGGCTATTACTCCAACCCCACTCGGTGAGGGTAAAACAGTAACAACCATTGGTTTAGCACAAGGGTTAGCTAAAATTAAGCGCTCAGTATTTGCCTGTATTCGCCAACCATCAATGGGGCCAGTATTTGGTATTAAAGGCGGAGCGGCAGGAGGCGGTTATAGCCAAGTAGCACCAATGGAAAAGCTCAACCTACACTTAACGGGGGATATTCATGCCGTAACCGCAGCGCATAATCTTGCAGCAGCAGCATTAGATGCTCGTCTATACCATGAATCACGCTTAGGCTACGACGGTTTTACTGCACATACGGATTTACCCGCCCTACGGATTGATATTAATAATATTAGCTGGAAGCGAGTAATGGATCATAATGATCGTGCGCTACGTATGATTACAGTTGGTCAAAATGAGCCAGGAAAAACCATTAATGGCCTTGAACGCCACGATGGATTTGATATATCTGCCGCTTCTGAATTAATGGCAATTTTAGCCCTTGCCACAGATTTAGCCGATATGCGTCAACGTATCGGAAAAATCGTGGTTGCTTATAACCTTGACGGTGAGCCTGTTACAACAGAAGATCTACACGTTGCAGGCGCAATGGCTGTCACTATGTGTGAAGCGATTGAACCGACGTTAATGCAAACCTTAGAAGGGGTGCCAACACTTATTCATGCCGGACCTTTTGCGAATATTGCTCACGGTAATTCTTCGATTATTGCCGATAAAATCGCATTAAAATTAAGTGAATTTACGGTGACTGAAGGCGGTTTTGGCTCTGATATGGGATTTGAAAAAGCCTGTAATATTAAAGCACAACAAGCACAGCGTGGTCCTGATTGCGCAGTCGTCGTTGCAACTTTGCGTGGCCTAAAAGCAAACTCAGGACTCTATGATTTACAGCCAGGGCAATCATTACCTGATAGTATTTTTGAACCGGATAGTACAGCTTTATTAGCTGGTTTTGAAAATTTACGTTGGCATATTAATAATGCCGCCAAATACGGTGTACCCGTTGTAGTGGCGATTAATCGTTTTCCACAAGATACTGATCAAGAACTTGAACAATTAAAACAACTGATTTTAACCACAACCTTTAATGTACATGTTGATGTTGCACTCAGTGAAGCTTTTGCCAAAGGTGGAAACGGTGCAGTTGAACTCGCCCATGCGGTGGTTAACGCTTGTAAAACACCAGCAAACTTCACACCACTGTATCGCTTGAATCAAACCATTGAAGAGAAATTAATGGCAGTGGCTGAAATTGGGTATGGCGCGAAAAATCTTGAGCTATCACCTTTAGCCACACAACAGTTAGCTAAGTTAAAAGCGCAAGGGTTTAATGATTTAGCGATCTGTATGGCAAAAACACCTTTATCTATTACTACAGATCCTCATATTAAAGGTGCACCAACAGATTTTACGGTTCCAGTAAGAGAGCTAAAATTATGTGCAGGAGCTGGGTTTATCTATGCTTTATGCGGTAATGTCATGACCATGCCTGGTTTACCTGAAAAACCTGCATTTATGAATCTTGATCTTGATGCTGATGGCAATATTATTGGCCTAAGCTAAAGTCATACCATTAAATACTCAGGTATCGGTGATCATCATGGTTACCGATACCCTGCCCCACATTGGCCACCAATTCAATTGCAATCCTATTTAACGATTAAGTAAACCTACAAAAATAGTGGTTTTTAATTAAAATCAATTAGATATGTTTTTTATCAACATATCAATTGGATAACATTCGTTAACAAAAAATAATCCTATTCGTGGTGTCAGATCATTTTATTTTACACTCAACCTGCTAATCTCACGCTCATAACAAATATTCCTTGTGCTCACTATCGCGATAAAATCACAACTGAGTGAGTGCAATCTATAAAAAATTTGAGGCTTACTACAATGGAAATGACTAACGCTCAACGTCTAATTCTATCGAATCAATATTACATCATGTCAAAACTTGCACCTGAAAATGCTGACAAATACCGTCGTTTACAAATGATCATTGAACGTGGTTACTGTTTACAGATGCGTGAGCTTAACAAAGACTTTGGTGAAGTTTCTGAAGATGAATGTAAACAAGTTCTTGAAATTATGGAAATGTACCATGCTCTACAAGAATCATTTAATTTAGAAGATTGCCGTTGTGATGGTGCTAAAGACATTGACCAGCGTCGACTACAATTTTTAGGCTTTGATGTAATTACTGAAGCTAAGTTAGTTAATTATGTTCGCTTTCTTACCAATGATGAAGGCCTATACCCACAGTTTCCTAAAAATGAACACCAGTTCAATAGTCATGTACCAATGCTAGACAAATACCTACGCATGCTGACTATTTGGCGCGCATGTCCACGCCATTACCACTTATCTTGCAGTGAAATCCAACAAATCATTACTGCATAAGTTTGATAAGCATTCACAATAAAACCGAGTTAATCAACTCGGTTTTTGTTTTTATTCTCATACAATGATAATAAAACACAAAACTGAAACGTGATCCATTGTTTAGGATAACACCACTCTCTCACACTAATAACAGCCGTTGTTTTGTTATAAAAACCATTAGTGATCATTTCTGTCGCTGACGTATAATTACGTCTACTTCTTCACGCTATTAATACGTAATCTAGCAAGGTTACATTTATTAGTAATATGCCATTTAAATTTGAATAGATAATAACAATGATTAGCTATGTAAAAAATAATACCATTGGTAATCGTCTGACCTCTGCCATTATATTAATGGCATTCTTAACGATCAGTGTCAGTGTTATTGCCGCATTAACATGGCAAAAATTAAGTCAACAAATAGGTACTATTGCTAATGATAATATGCCAACTTTACGATCAAGTTATCGTTTAGAGCGCAGTACGGCAGAATTACAAGCCGCATTAACAGCATTAGACATGAATACTAATCCGTTAAAGCATAAAGCGATTAAAAAAAATATTGTCTCTATTTTAACGGCGATTAGACAATCAATAGATAATATTTCAAGTTTATATTACTACCCCAAAATAAAATCGGGTCAGCAACTATTAGTTGCCAATATCGATAGCTATATCGCATTATTACAACAGCGAAATACCCAGCGATTAGCATTAAAACAAATAGAAAATACCATTAAATGGCTACATCAAGATTTAATTGATGAGTTACAACCACTGCGACTAGAAATCGAGTGGCAAATGATGCGATTACTGAATAGCCCTCAGAAATTACCGCAAGATCATGATACTAATATCAAAAATATCATGGCTGAGTTTTCTGTTATTCAAACCATTACCATCAATGTCAATGAATTACATCAACTGATAGAAGACAGCATTCTTCACCGTCAACATAATGACATCAATACCGCTTTTGATGCTATTGCTCAAAAAATATTACAACTCAATAAAATCAGTAAGCAATTAAATAATTACCCTTCGACAATTACATACCGTCAATTACAGCAAGAATTTACACAATTAGTGACACCTAATGGCCATCTTCAAAAGCTCTTAATCTTAGATAATATAAATAGTGTAAAGATCACTCAATCTCAGCGTGATATTCGAAATCAATTAACACAACAAGAAAATATAATTCAAACACTTGTGGGTCACGCTGATAATGCACTCGCAAAATTAAATGGCAAAACAAGACATTCGATCTGGATCAGTAATTTAGTTTTATTTGGTGTGGTATTTATTACCATTATTCTTAGTGTTATTTTATCAATTTATTTAGTGGGTCGTGGCGTAGTAAAACGCTTAAACCTTCTAGGTCAAGATTTACAAGCTATTGCCAATGGTAATCTCAACGCCCATATTCAAACAACGGGCGTTGATGAAATAGGTATTTTAGGGGATAACCTGCGCTACTTCTGCCAGCAGATGCAAGAAATACAAAACTCTAATGCGCTTAATCTCATCAATAATACGCAAGCCAGCATTATTACTTGTGATCTCAATGGTGCAGTTGAATCTGTAAACCCTCAAGCATTAAAACAATTAAATTTTTGTAATGTCACCAAAAAACATCAGGTTTGGGATCTATTTAATATCTCAACCCTAACCAAGCTACAACATTTATTTACTACCAATGGGCCATTAATGACCAATGGCGCTTATAACATGACCGTCAAATTAATTACCAAAAATGGTCAAAGCTTATATTTACGACTAGATTTCCGCACTTTTACTCAAGGCAATGATGACAAAGTTATTATTACAATGACGGATATCACCGAACAAGAAAATACTGCTCGCTGGCTTGAAAATACGGTGGCAGAGAAAACGCAATCATTAACTATTCGAAACCAACAACTGCGCGATGAGATTGAAGATCGTAAACGCATTGAAGGTGATTTAATTGAAACGCAAGATGAATTAATCCAAGCGGCAAAAATGGCCGTCGTAGGTCAAACGATGACATCACTTGCACATGAACTCAATCAACCATTGTCAGCAATTTCAACTCGAATATTTAGTGCAAAACTTGCACTTGATCATAAAAAATACGAAAATCTACCCACAAATCTGACAAAAATAGACGATCTTGTTACTCGAATGAGTAAACTGATCGTAAACTTTAGAAACTTTGCTAAAAAGCAATCAGCAACCAAGCCATTAAGCAAAGTGGATGTTCAAGATTCAATTAAACAAGCATTAATCTTGGTAGAAAGTCGCGCTAAAGTACAAAAAACAACAATGGTGAATACCATTGATCACCCTCTTTACGCACTTGCAGATCAAGTCCAGTTTGAACAAATTTTAGTTAATTTATTAGTTAATAGCTGTGATGCGGTTGCCCATTGTGAGCAACGAGAAATAACAATTATTCTACTAAATAGCCCATCGAATAAAATTCGGTTGGCTGTTTATGATAGTGGCGATGGTTTTGATGCCACGATCATTGACAAATTATTCATTCCCTTTACCACCACCAAAGATGTTGGGTTAGGCCTTGGGTTAAGTATTTGTGGTTCAATTATGACGCGACTAAAAGGTGAAATCTTCCTTGCTTCTAGTTTAACAGGTGGAGCAATGGTCGTACTGGAGTTAAATAAATATGATAAGTGATGATATTGAAGTATTGATTGTGGATGACGATCATGATGTTGTCGAAGCCTATCAAGAACTACTTGAAATAGCTGGATTTAAAGCGCAAACAGTGACAGATTCCACCTTGGTTTTAGGAATGTTAAAGCGTAATTGGCCCGGTGTTATCGTGTCGGATATGTATATGCCCGGCTTAGATGGCATGGAATTATTAGCCAAAATTCAACAGTATGATCATGAATTACCTGTAATTATTATTACAGGTCATGGTGATATTCCAATGGCTGTTGGTGCCTTGAAAAAAGGGGCGGTTGATTTCTTACAAAAACCATTACAGCCTAAAGAGTTAATTACGCTACTTGAAAAGTATTTACCTCAACGTCGCCAAATTATTGAACAACGTAACACCTTGCACACGACAACCGCAGAAGTATTATTGGGAGAAAGCCCACTCATCATTAAAATTCGCGAGCAGTTAAAAACTATCGCATTAACGACTAAAGATGTGTTAATTGAAGGTGAAAGTGGTACAGGTCGCCATACGGTTGCAAAATTACTTCATCAAAATAGCCAATTAAGTAATGGCCCTTTTGTTGAAGTCAATGCCGCAAATATTACTCGTACGCCGGATTTACAACGCAGCATGATTTCAGCTCGTAGTGGGTGCTTATGTTTATCGAACCCCCACCACATGCCCATTGAAACTCAACAGTGGTTGTGTCGTTTTTTACTTGAGCAAGAACGCCAAGGTAAAAAAGAAGTCCGCGTTATCGCTTTATTTGATGGTGATCCGACGGAATCTGTTGAAACTGAACAATTTTTACCTGAATTATTCTACTTTTTAAGTCAGGTACGATTTAACTTACCAACCTTGCGTCAACGTAGTAGTGATATCACGTTAATATTTAAACACTATATTAAGCAAAGTTGTAAGAAATTGAACAAAGCAATCCCCGCCATTGATAAAGCTTATCTGGCGATTTTAAATCGTTATGAATGGCCGGGAAATGTATTAGAACTTAAAAATGTGGCTGAATTATACGCCATAGGGATCGTCAAACTTGCAGGGCAAGAACGCTCAAAACCGTTAGATCAAATGAGTAGTCCACTTGATGATCTGGTTGATGGTTATGAAAAGCAAGTCATTGAAGATGCGTTATACCTCTTTTCAGGCCGTATCAATGAAGTGTCATCATACTTACAAATACCCCGTAAAAAATTGTATTTGAGAATGAAAAAACACGGTTTAGATAAAGCTGAATATAAAGTACGCTCAAACCAACCGCTATAAATCACAATCTATTCCCCAGAATTTGAACTATTCTGGGGAATTTTTTTATTATAATTCTAATGCCCACCGTATAAACTTCTTACGCTGTTCTTTATTTGCCTGTTGATATAGTTGTTGTAAGAGTTGATCCGTTTGTTGAGCCGTTAAATGCGTAGTATCAATCGATGTAACCGCAGTGCTTTTCGAATGTGACATCTGTTTATTTGTCACCATCGCTACGGGCACAACCGCTTCTCCCACCGACTCATTTAATAATTTATTGTAATCAGTAAATAATGGCGATCCCGTCATTGGAATAACTTTTTGCTCCAGCGCTAATTGAGAGCCATCGTCATTATATAACTTAAAATAAGGTTGCTTTGCGAAACGGTTAATTTCTTGCGGCGTATCTAATCGTGGTATTTTCACGGTTACTGTCGCTTGATCATCAAGCTTAAAACGCAATAAAACAGGTGACGAATTCACATATCCCATCGTCTGCCCTGTCGAGTGAGGATTTTCTGGACTATCAAATCGCACCAATAATTGCTGTTGCCCTGCGGGTAACGTCACCTGATGCTGAGTATTTTTTAAATAAACGGCTTTGGTTGCTAAAATTTCAACATTACTTGGTGTTTGTAAGTTTGTCTCTGCCCATGATGGTGCACTCATTGACGTAAATATAACGCCAGCAATAATTGCAGATGTTTTAATGTTCATTTATATCCCTCAACATAACTAAGCCAGCATTTTCTCTGCTGGCTTAATTGATACTTATTTATTTACGCAATAAGATTAGAACTCGTAACGTAAACCGACGTTGAAGTAATCTTCTTCAGGATTATTCCAGCCATTCCAATCGGTACCGACGATAGAGCCATCGCCTTTTTTACCATCACGGAACACATAACTACTGAATATTGATGAACGACTGGTTAACTTATACTGCGCTTCAAAGGTGGTATCTTTATATTCCGTTTCATCGCCGCCTTTGTTTTCAAGTGAACGGTAACCTGCACGCAATACCCAATCGGCAGTTAAATCATAAACAGCTGTTAATTCATATACTTTATCTGTGCTGTCACCACGACCATTATTAAAGGCTAATTGACCTTCAGAATACATCGCACCTAGCATCAAGTTATTGTAGTAATAACGCGTACCAGCCCCCCAGAAAGTATAGTCTTTAGCATCACTACTAATGGTGTTATCTGACTTATCATATTGATACGCAATTACAGGGGCTAATTTACCTGCATCACCAAAATCAAAGGTGTAACGTGCGGCAGCGTTGTAGCCAGTTTTTAAATTAGAAGTGCTGTTACCAAAAATATAGGCGGTAGAAACATCAAGATTACCAAACGTGTTTTGATATTGAAGAGTGCCATCTTGACGGAAAACTTGTGTTGCAGTGGAATCAACAGCGGAAACTTGTCGAGCAATCGTAACATCAGAGGCTGAGAATACATCCGCAATATCCGTAAGCATAATTAGACCAGAGGCAACCCGTCCTCCTGTTACCTTACCGTATTGTGATGCATCAATTCCGGCCCAAACATAACGTGCGGTCAGATCTTTACTATCCGGATTAAGGTTATTCGCATATTCAGCAGCATTAACTTGGTATTCAGCCCAACCGATAACAGAGACCGTATCGTTAACAGTTTGAGATCCACCCAAACCAAAACGGCCATCAAAATTACCATCAACACCAGATTGATCAGGATTATTATCACGATCGGTTAAGTTAAATCCTAAACGGCCATAAACATCAACATGAGAACCATCATCTGCTTCATAAACAGTGGCAGCCTGCGTGACACCAGCAACCAATAATGCGGGTAATACTACTGCTAATCTTGTTTTTTTCATTTTATAACGTCCTATTATTATTTCGTATGTCCGCCTTAACTGAAGTAATGCAAACAATACGACTACATTGCTGTAATAAAAAAATCAATATCGCTAATTAAAACTATGTCTGTGGTACAAAAATAATCTCTAAAGAAAACAATCTAACGCTGTTTTTCTCGATTATTTATTCACTTTTATGACTACAATAAGCAATAATCCTGAACAATTACTGAACAGTATTTTCTTATTTCACGATAAAAATTATTAATCAACAACTGTGAAATAGATCGTTTTTTAAACAACTTTTTTTGTGACGTGTCTGCTGGTCAAATAGATGATTTAAAGGTATATGAGGGAAATATGAATAATAAATAATGCTTATTCTATATAAAATAAATATAAAGCACGTGGGAGTAGTTCAAGCTATAAATTCCGATTACACTATGCAGCTGTTTTTCAGCTTTGGTCTATTACATGTCTTATCAATGCCCTTTATGTCACTTGCCCCTTAATGTCGATGCTAACAACACATCATCAACATCTTACCGTTGTAGCAATAATCATCAGTTTGATCAGGCAAAAGAAGGCTATGTAAATTTAATGCCTGTACATCATAAAAGTTCGAAAAACCCTGGTGACAATAAAGAAATGATGCAAGCACGACGCTTATTTCTTAACACTGAACATTATCAGCCACTACGCGATGCTGTTATGGCACAGTTACGTCAGTACTTACCGCAACAAGCTACAGAACTGCTTGATATTGGCTGTGGTGAAGGTTATTACACCTCTGAATTTGTTCAATTACACCAACAATTTCCGACTATCAACATTCATGGATTAGATATTTCTAAA
Organism: Photobacterium sp. NCIMB 13483; assembly: GCF_003025475.1. Taxonomy (NCBI): domain Bacteria; kingdom Pseudomonadati; phylum Pseudomonadota; class Gammaproteobacteria; order Vibrionales; family Vibrionaceae; genus Photobacterium; species Photobacterium sp. NCIMB 13483. The sequence goes on along the minus strand of NZ_PYLV01000022.1, from coordinate 46,752 downwards.
GTTGCGGTTAAATATGCCGCCAAGCGTTACCATGATTGTGATTTCTGTGTGGCTTCTAGTCACCGCTTACCATTTGCCGATCACTTTTTTGATGGTGTCGTTCGTATTTATGCCCCATGTAAAGGTGAAGAGTTACATCGCGCGATTAAATCTGGTGGAATTCTTGTTGCAGTAACCCCTGCACCACGCCATCTATATCAACTAAAAGAATTAATTTATGACGGCGTTAACTTGCATGATGTGCCAGTAGAGAATATTGAAGGATTTGAGTTAGTCGTAGATCAACAATTGCATTACGACATGACATTAAGTGGTGAAGAAGCAACAGCACTAATGCAAATGACGCCTTTTGCATGGAAAACATCAGAACAAGTATGGCAACAACTGGCACAAGCCCAAAATTTCGAATGTGAAGCTGATTTTGCTATTCGTGTTTATCGTCGCCAATAGTTACAAATAGTGAGATTGATTATCATTTGATATTGATAATCAATCTCAAGTTGTCTATTATTTGCCGTTTATCCTCTCGGTATAACGACAATGAAGTCATTAATTTGTTTAGGTGTTGCAAGCTTATTAATTGGTTGCGCCTCTCCCCCGTCAGCCAATAACACTCTCGCCTCCACCAGCACCGCAACCACCATGTATGATTACACTATTGCAAGTCCTCAAGGTGAGCCTCTTTCCGTCGTTCAATTAGCACAAGCGCTACGTGACGCTGATATTATTTTAGTTGGTGAATGGCATAGCCACCCCGCAGCCCATCTTTTACAAGCTCAATTATTAGCAGCACTGTACCAACAAAATCCTAAAATCACCTTATCAATGGAACAATTTACACGTGACAACCAACTGATCCTTAATGATTATTTAGCTGGTAACATCGGTGAAAAAACATTAGTCAAAGAGGCCAATGCATGGCCTAACTATGACAGCGATTACCGCCCATTAGTTGAGTTTGCAAAACAAAATAACGTAGATGTTATTGCAGCAAATGCACCAAAATCAATTGTTCGTTGTGTTGGACGTCAAGGGCCGGAATATCTTAATAAGCTTCCCCCTAATGAACGATTATGGGCCGCGCGTTCATTAACACTAGCCACAGATGCTTATCAACAAACCTTTATTGCTTCGATGCACCATGGCGATGAAGCACAAACTAAACGTCAATTTGCGGCCCAAACGACATGGGATGACACCATGGCAGAAAGTATGGTTGATTATTTAAAACAACACCCACAACAACAAATCATTCATGTTGCTGGACGGTTTCATACTGCAGAAGGATTAGGTACTGCATCACGAATTCAAGCGCGAAACCCAAAGCTTAAAATAATGATGGTGACCCCAATTTCAAATCAAGTCACATTGCATGCGAACGCACCTGATTTCACTGTAAAAATGCAGCCTTTACCACAACGGTATGTACAAAAAGATAAAATGATGGCGGCAATGACTGCCATGGGGAAAAGAAATTCTGATTTAAAATGCTATTAATATAAGTCAATAAACACAATAGCAAACGCTAGATAAAGAAGAACCCCATCGGCGGCCAAGCAGTTGGGGTTCTAAGAGAGATAACAGCTATATCTCAAGTTACTGAGCAATTATACCTTAGTAACCTGTTTATTACCTGAATAATCATTCATTATCGAATAATATTCGCGCTATAATACGGTTATAGCATGACATTATAGTTACTGCATAATGTCATTTAAGTGTTCCTATACGAATAAGACCACAGTGGACAAGATTAGTTGCAAAAAAGAACGCGTTTACTGAATATTTTTTTATCGCACGAATTTCAGCCTTACCCCATCGCTACCCACGCCAATTTACAGTAAAATAAAACCAGAGCTCTTTTCTTTGAGCCAAATTAATTAGGAAAACAATGAAAAAAACATTTGCTTTAACTCATCCCAAGAAAGCGTCTGCGCGTGTTGTAGAAGCAATTAAACACGATGTAAAAAAATACATTCGTCGTGAGCGTAATAAAACATTACCTGCTGGTACTGATTTTTGGGATTTTGATTGCAAGTTTGGTCATACCGAGCAAGAAGCAAAAGTTATTCACGTAAAAGAAATCAACAAGTACATTGATGAAGCTGAAAAGCTAGAACTTCCATCATTATACTTAGAGATTCTGGCAAAGCCTGCAACACGTGCACCACGTCCAGATTTTGATTTCGACGAAGAATAATTGCTCATTAGCCATTATGTAATGTGCTATAGATCCAAACAAAAAAAGAGTCGCTAATGCGACTCTTTTTTATTACAACAAAACAAATGCTCTTGCTTAGAACCAACGATCTAATGCATGTCGATCTAATTGCTTGAATGCTCGATTTAATACATCCGCTAATTCTTGGTAGCGTGGCTGCGATTTTTTAGGCTGCATTGCATGCCCTTCACTAACAATCTTCTGATAAATTTCGCTATACCACTTCGCGAGTGATGGCGGCAAAGTCGTTTGACTGCGTTTCCCCAACCACCATAAGCCTTGTAATGGCATTGAAATAGCTAATAACGCAATCGCTATGGCTTGTGGCATTGCATCATAATTATGAAACGCCATTTGAGTAAGAATACTAATTGCAGCGACCGCAGGCATCACTTTTGTCGCAAATTGGGTGGCTTTAATATACCGATGCTCAGGAAAAACAGCCGCCAGCTCTTTGCGCATTGGCCATGTCGTCATGTAATGCTGACCATTCTGAAAGTGTTTCCACATTGTATGTTGAGCCATAATGCACCACTCATCAAAAAAAATTATAACATTTAAAAAAAATACACAACAAACTTGATTCAAATTAAAATATTCTAAAAATCTTTTTGTTATATTGCGTAACAATCGGTTATTCTAGACCAGCCTAGATGTAATTGTTGCTGTTAATGACCTTAACTGCAAGCTAGGCTCTGTCAAGGATGACCCAGAATTAGAGGTAACTCAATTCTATTTCTCAGGAAAGAGCGTGATTTTTCCCTCTAGTAAGACGTGTCATAAATATTCGTCTATTCTAGGGGTACTTTTTTATTCAAAAATGAATATCAACTTTCAGACAGATTATAGGTAGTCACTCTCATGTCTAAGCTGGTTTTAGTTCTAAACTGCGGTAGTTCATCTCTTAAGTTCGCAATCATTGATCCAGTATCAGGTGAAGAACATCTTTCAGGTCTAGCAGAATGTCTAGGCCTTCCTGAAGCTCGTATCAAGTGGAAACTTGATGGTAAGCACGAAGCACAACTAGGTGACGGCGCTGCTCACGAAGAAGCTCTAGCATTCATGGTTGATACTATTCTTGCTTCTAAGCCAGAACTTAAAGAATCTCTAGGCGCTATCGGTCACCGTATCGTACACGGTGGCGAGCAGTTCTCTGCATCAGCACTGATCGACGATGTTGTTCTTCAAGGTATCGTAGATGCGTCTGATTTCGCACCTCTACACAACCCTGCACACGTTGTTGGTATCGAAGCTGCTAAGCATAACTTCGCTGGCCTGAAGAACGTTGCTGTATTTGACACTGCTTTCCACCAGACTATGCCTGAAGAAGCATTCCTATACGCTATCCCTTACAACCTATACAAAGAAAACGGTATCCGTCGTTACGGCGCACACGGTACTTCTCACCGTTTCATCGCTCGTGAAACAGCGATCCTTCTTGACAAGCCTCTTGATGAACTAAACATCATCAACTGTCACCTAGGTAACGGCGCATCTGTATGTGCAATCAAAGGCGGTAAATCTGTAGATATTTCTATGGGTCTAACGCCTCTTGAAGGTCTAGTAATGGGTACTCGTTGTGGTGACCTTGACCCAGCAGTTATGTTCCACCTACACGATCGTCTAGGTATGAGCGTTGCTGAAATCAATACTATGTTCACTAAAGAGTCTGGCCTACTAGGTCTTACTGGTGTGACTTCTGACTGTCGTTTCGTTGAAGAGAACTACGGCGTTAAAGAAGAAGCAACTCGCGCAATGAACGTATTCTGTCACCGTCTTGCTAAGTACGTAGCTAGCTACGCAGCAACAATGGACGGTCGTCTAGACGCAATCGTATTCACAGGCGGCATCGGTGAGAACTCTGCACCAATCCGTGAAGAAGTACTTAAGCGTCTAGCTATCTTCGGTATCGAAGTAGACAGCGAAGCTAACCTTAAAGCTCGTTTCGGCGGCGAAGGTGTTATCACTACTGCAAACAGCCGCATTCCTGCAATGGTTGTTTCTACTAACGAAGAATTAGTAATCGCAGAAGATACAGCGCTTCTAGCTGAAATCTAATCTTACGATTATTAAAACGGCTGACTTTTTGTCAGCCGTTTTTTCATGGCATTTTGTCATATTTTACTGTGGTGCTGCTCTATGATTATTCTACTTAAATACTAAGTCGAATTGTTATTGAACAGTGCTGTATCGATTCAATAGTCAGAGGAATCTATAGTGTCTCGTACTATTATGCTTATCCCAGTTGGCGCTGGTGTTGGTCTAACAAGCGTTAGTCTTGGTGTGCTTCGTGCAATGGAACGCAAAGGCGTTCGTGTTTCATTCTTCAAGCCTATCGCGCAACCACGTCAAGGTGGCGACCAGCCTGATCTAACAACAACGATCATCCGTGCTAACAGCGATATGCAAATCGCTGAGTCATTCTCAATGGCAAGCGCAGAAGAACTTATTCGTAACGATCAAACTGACGTTCTTCTAGAAGACATCGTTGCTCGCTTTAAAGCAGCAACAGCAGATGCTGACGTAACGCTAATCGAAGGTCTAGTTGCTACTCGTAAGCACCCTTTTGCAAACCAAATTAACTTTGAAATTGCAAAAACACTAGATGCAGAAATCGTATTCGTTGTCTCTCCTGGCACTGATAACCCAGCGCAACTTAAAGAGCGTATCGAAGTAGCATGTTCTAACTTCGGCGGCATCAAGAACAAGCAAATCTCTGGTGTTATCGTTAATAAACTTAACGCACCAGTTGATGCTGAAGGCCGTACTCGCCCAGATCTTTCTGAGATTTTTGACGATGTTGAAGGCACTGTTCCTTCAAACGTTGAAATCATGCAAGTGTTCAACTCTAGCCCTATCCGTGTACTTGGTTGTGCACCTTGGAGCGCAGAGCTAATCGCTACTCGTGCAACAGATATTGCTCAGCACCTAAATGCTGACATCATCAATGCAGGCGATCTAGAAACACGTCGTATTAAGAGCATCACTTTCTGTGCACGTTCTATCCCTAATATGGTTGAGCACTTCCGTCCAGGTTCACTACTTGTGACGTCTGCTGACCGTCCTGACGTTATCGTTGCTGCATGTCTTGCTGCAATGAACGGCGTTGAGCTAGGTGCACTTCTACTAACAGGTGGTTACGACCTACCTAAACCTGTTATGGATCTATGTGAGCGCGCATTCGCAACAGGTCTTCCTGTTATGACGGCACAAGGTAACACTTGGCAGACATCGCTTAACCTACAGAGCTTCACTTTAGAAGTTCCTGCAGACGATAAAGAGCGTGTTGAGTTTGTTAACGAGTACATGGCAAGCCACATCGACGGTAACTGGATTGAATCTCTAACTGAAGGTTCAAACCGTGAGCGTCGTCTAAGCCCACCAGCATTCCGTTACCAGTTAACTGAACTTGCTCGTAAAGCAGCTAAGCGTATCGTTCTTCCTGAAGGTGATGAGCCACGTACAGTTAAAGCTGCGGCTATCTGTGCTGAGCGCGGTATCGCTGAATGTGTGCTTCTAGGTAACCCTGAAGAAATTCGTCGCGTTGCTGAGCAACAAGGCGTGGTTCTTGGTGCTGGCGTAACGATCATCAACTCTGATGAAGTACGTGAAAACTACGTTGCTCGTTTAGTTGAGCTACGTGGCGCGAAAGGTATGACTGACGTTGTAGCGCGTGAGAAACTACAAGATTCAGTATTCCTAGGCACAATGATGCTTGAGAATGGCGAAGTTGACGGTCTAGTGTCTGGTGCAGTTCACACAACTGCAAACACTATCGTTCCTCCATTCCAAATCATCAAGACTGCACCTGATGCGTCTATCGTATCATCTGTATTCTTCATGCTACTACCTGACCAAGTATTGGTTTACGGTGACTGTGCGATCAACCCAGATCCAACAGCAGAGCAACTTGCTGAAATCGCTATCCAATCTGCAGATTCTGCAAAAGCATTTGGTATCGACCCTCGCGTTGCTATGATCTCATACTCTACTGGTACTTCTGGTAAAGGCGCAGACGTAGATAAAGTACGTGAAGCAACTAAACTTGCTCAAGAGAAACGTCCGGATCTAGTGATCGACGGTCCTCTACAGTACGATGCTGCAATCATGGAAAACGTAGCGGCTTCTAAAGCGCCTAACTCTCCAGTAGCAGGTAAAGCAACTGTATTTGTATTCCCAGACCTAAACACGGGTAACACAACTTACAAAGCGGTACAGCGCTCTGCAGATCTAGTCTCTATCGGTCCAATGCTTCAGGGCATGCGTAAGCCAGTTAACGACCTTTCTCGTGGCGCACTAGTAGACGATATCGTTTACACAGTTGCACTAACTGCGATTCAGGCAGAACAAGCTAACGCTAAGTAAGTTCTTTTTTCTTACTTAAAAAACTGTTCTAACGCCCCTGCACAATAATTTTGTGCAGGGGCGTTTTTTATTGCTGGCAACAGCGGATTTAAGCCTTTATGCTAATTGTCTACTTAGGTTAAGGATGACCCAATAGCATGGATGTGCTCAATACCTTAGGGCTTTTTATCGGCTCTTTAGTTTCAAATACCCTCGCTTCACTTTCTGGTGGTGGCGCTGGTTTAATTCAATTCCCATTACTTCTTTTTCTTGGTTTACCGTTTGGTATTGCCCTTGCTACCCATAAAGTTGCCAGTGTTGCTTTAGGTATTGGTGCTACCGTTAATCATCTCCGTAATGGCAACTTACCGTGGAAACTAACCCTCTACGTGATTAGCGTTGGCGCTATTGGCGTCATTATTGGGGCAAATCTCATTCTCGCCATCCCCGTTAAATTTGCCGAAGCCGCTTTAGGTGCATTGATCATTAGCCTAGGTATTTATTCTGTTACTACTAAAGATCTTGGCCAAACATCCACACCACAACGTCGGCATAGTTTAGGATTTATTATTGGCGCTATTATTTTATTTATTATCGGCATGATTAACGGCTCACTGACCGCGGGGAGTGGTTTATTTGTCACTATGTTCTTAGTGCGATGGTTTGGATTTGACTATAAACAAGCTGTCGCCATCACTTTAGTCAGCGTTGGATTATTTTGGAATGCCATCGGTGCCATTGCTATCTACCAAGCGGGGGCAACCATTTACTGGCCGTGGCTACCAGTATTATTGATTGGATCGTTACTCGGTGGCTATCTTGGTGCTCACCTTGCCCATCAACGTAGTAATCAGTTAATTAAACGTTGCTTTGAAAGCTTAACCTTTGTGATTGGTTTTAAATTATTACTCGACCTTTAATAATAACCATCGCCTCAAACAGGAATTAACATGAATAAAGCCACCATCGATATTTATTATTGTCGTCAGTGTAATTGGATGCTGCGAGCAACATGGATGACACAAGAATTACTGCATACCTTCAGTGAAGAAATCACTTCCATTAGCCTTCATCCTGATACCGGTGGACGTTTTGAAATTTTTTGTAATAAACAGCTTATTTGGGAACGTAAAGTCGATGGCGGCTTTCCTGATGCAAAACAACTTAAACAACGGATTCGTGATGAGATAGATCCCGAACGTGATTTAGGTCATATCGATAGATAATCTTGCTTTCAACAAAAAAGCGCATGCTCGATAGCTCAAGCATGCGCTTTTTATTAATGGCTAAGATGCTAATTAAGCACTGTTTGTGCCAATACCTCACCCTCAAAACTAATCACAGATAGCTGATTACCGTCTAATAAACCGTAGCTTGCAGGTAAACCGTTACGAGGAATAGCAACGGAGCCAGGATTAAAGGCGTAGTAATCCGATTTTAATTCAGCAACAGGAATATGCGTGTGGCCAGATACAATCACATCACCATTCATCAACGGTGGATGCTTATCGGCATTATAAATATGACCATGAGTTAAAAATAACCGTCGACCATCAGCTAACATCACCAAGTTATAATCTGCCATCATTGGAAAATCTAACAGCATTTGATCAACGTCGCTGTCGCAATTACCTCTTACCGCAGTAATTCGATCTGCATACTGATTTAATAATTCAGCCACTTTGATCGGATCGTACCCTTCAGGTAACGCATTGCGAGGCCCATGATTAAGAATATCACCTAATAAAATAAGATACTTAGCCCCACTTTTTTCAAAAGCAGCAATGGCTTTTTGAGCAGCAACGAAACTACCGTGAATATCTGATGCAAAAAATAATTTCATGATTAAGCTCGACCAAAAAATCGTAAATATATTGATTCAGTCTACGTGAGCCGCAATAAAAATACTATTATCACAATCAAGCCATAATGTGATCAGCCAGTATCACTTATACTGTGAAAGTAATTGGCAATAATAATATTCATTGCAGCACAAACTTGTTTACAGCATCAGTTAATTTAATATAGTACATCGATAACCGCGAGGAATAACACTATGAAAATCTTAGTGACGGGCGCGACAGGGCTCATCGGTAAAGCACTGCTTCCCCATTTAAATCATGATGAAATTACGGTTATTAGCCGTGATCCCGCTCGCGCTTATCAACAATTAGGTCATCATATTAACGCGCTTGATTTACTTGAGTCATTACCTAGCCTTGATCAATTCGATGCTGTTATTAATCTTGCGGGTGAACCAATCATTGGCAAGCGTTGGAGTGCTCAACAAAAACATGTTATTGAAGACAGCCGCTGGAATATCACCCAACAACTGGTTGATAAAATAAAAGCCAGTGATAACCCTCCTCATACATTTATTAGTGGCTCGGCTGTTGGTATCTACGGTAATCAACACGATCAAATCATTGATGAAACATTTAATATTACACCTAATAATACTGATTTTTCCCAGCAAGTTTGCTCTCAGTGGGAACAAATAGCCCTTGAAGCACAATCTGATAAAACGCGTGTATGCTTATTAAGAACGGGGATCGTACTTGCTAAACAAGGCGGTGCATTGGCGAAAATGTTATTACCTTATCAATTTGGCGTTGGTGGCCCTATTGGTAGTGGTCAGCAATATTTCCCATGGATCCAACTACAAGATATGGTGCGAGGAATTTTATTTTTACTTAATAATAATGATGCTCAAGGTCCGTATAATATGACCGCTCCCAACCCGGTCACTAATCGTGTTTTCAGTTCTACCCTTGCCAACACCTTACATCGCCCACATTTATTGTTTACCCCTGCTTGGGTATTAAAATGTGCCCTTGGAGAGTCTTCACAACTGCTATTAGACGGTCAACGCGCATTACCGAACAAATTACTGGTTGCAGGGTTTAACTTTACCTTCCCTGATATTGAGCAAGCGTTAAAGCAGACGTTGGGGGATTAATTAAGTGTATTTGCACAATAAAAGCAGACTAGAATAACAGCCCTGTAGAGTAATAACCCTGTAATAAATTCATCAGATATTAGGCCTAAAGATCTTGCTATAATTATCCCCACCCAATAACATGTATAATAAATACAACATTGGAGTTTGTTATGTTAGATCTCACCAATCTTACTGTTATTAAATCTCTTATATTTTTAACTATTGAATCTATCGCTTTAATTTTAATGGTTTCACTACCTATTTTATTAACATCAGCACTGATCATTAAAAATATTCGATCTTTTTTTAATCCAAACAAATAATGATCTGGCTATAGTTAAAATATAGATAACGTTGGCTTAATCATCGTAACGGTAACAACAATTTATTAATCTGCGACCATGACACCAAATACACCAACCCAATAGCCAGCACAGGTAAGCCTAACCACATTAGCGGATGTAAATTAAACGACAGTTCAAACCCTTTAACCACCAGCAAACCGACCACAAACTCTGCGCCTATCGCAGCAATCATACCGGCTAACACAGCAATAATGCCGTACTCAAACCACAGAGTAGCGGCAATACGCTTTCGGCTGGCACCTAAAGTTCGGTATAACTGAATTTCGGTTTGGCGCTCTGAAATACTCAACCGCAACAACGTCATGATCAACAGTAAGCCGCTGACAACACCTAGCCCAGCTAACACAGTCAACGACCAACTCACTTGCGCCAACAAGCCTTGAATACGGGTTGCCATCATTCGTAAATCAAGCACACTCACAGTAGGATATTGACTAGCTAACGTATTTAATAATCCATTTTGTTGCTTGCCAACCCGAAAACTGACTAATCCCGTTGCAGGAAATGACTGCAACACATCTGGCGTAAAAATAAAGTAAAAATTGGGCTTCATATTGCGCCATTCAACATGTCGAATGCTGTTAACGGTGGCGTTAAATTCCAACCCGCCAACGGTAAATACCAACTTATCACCCAACTGAATATTCAATCGTTTGGCAATTCCAGATTCAACTGAAACACCGTCCGCTTTACCCCATTGCCCTTTGGTAACCACATTATGGCTTGGTAGTGTTTTCGCCCACGTAAAATTAAGTTCACGCTTTAAAGCAGGATCAACACTTTCATCATCTGCCTTTCGATTTAGCTCATTACTTATCTCAGTATTATTTTCAGCTTGATCAGTTACTGCTTTATTTGATGTAGCGTAAAAACGTTGATCGTTAATTGCGACTAACCGACCTCGCGTTACTGGATAGCCTTGCGAACGGGTTAGATTAGCTTTATCTAAATCGGCTAAATAGCTTTGCTGTTGCTCAGGGGCGATATTGAGTGCAAACACATTCGGCGCATTCACAGGTAGGGTATTTTGCCAATCCGCGAGTAATTCATTACGTAATAATCCAATCACCGCCAATAACATTAATGAGCAAGTTAACGCCACCAGTTGAGTCGCAGTTTTGGTTTTACTGCGATTCACACGGCTTAACGCTAAACTATAAGCTGCGCCTAATTTCACTCGTTGTAATAACGCGATAGCAGTCACACCAATACCCGCTAAAACCAACAACAACCCCACGATACCTAACAGGGTTAACCACACTAAAAAATTAGTGCCAATCCACACGATAGCCGCTAACACAGGAGGCAATAACAGTAACCATGCCAAACGACTAGAAGTGGGGGCTATTGTCGATACTTGTACTGAATTGATCGCGGAGGTTTGAACTAACCGTGACAGCGGGATCCCTAACGCTGGTAGTGCAATTAACAATGCCAACAATAAACTGATCGCAAAAGGCGCAATTCCCATCGCTGGTAGCTGATCGGGTAATAAGTTTTGCAGGGGATAACGCAGCAACCACTCAAGTCCTAATCCGAGCGTTAAACCAATAATGATCGCAACCACAAACACGAGGCCGATCTGAGTTAATAGCCAGCGCCATAAAAAACCTTGGGTCGCACCAAGACTTTTCATCATCGCCACCGCCGTCTTACGCGTTGCCGCATAGTGTTGGCAAGTTAGCACTAACGTGGCAGCAGCCATTAATACCACCAGCACCAATGTGAGCGATAAATATTGCCGCGCACGTTCAATAAAATCACCACTGCGTCCAGCATCATTTTCAGTTAGCCACCGTTGGCTTGGAGTTAAGATTAATAGCTGACGAATATCATCTAATACTTGATTGGAACCAGAGAAATAATAACGATAGCTGATGCGACTGCCGGGCTGCACACCACCGACAGCTTCAATATCTTGTTGATGAATAAACACCGTCGGCATTTGGCTAAACGGATTAAACGATAATTCAGGATCTTGGGTAATACGGCCACTAACGGTTAACTCAGCATCACCCAGCATTAGTACATCACCAATTTTCACGTTTAACAGCGAGAATAAACGCTCAGTTAGCCATAATTGCTGCGGTTTTACATGGTGTTCTAATAACGCGGTATCTGCACTTTGTAAGTTAAGTTCACCCCGTAATGGAAAGCCTGAGTCGACAGCTTTAACACTCACCAACTGCATGCCGTTATCACTAAATGCCATAGTACCAAAACGGATTTGCTGAGCGACTTTTACCGCATCGGTTGATAATGCTTTAAGCTGCGAAAGATCAATCGGCTGTGAAGAAACAAGCACACTATCAGCCGTTAATGCAGATCGTCCTTGATCAACAATGATCGCTTCTACTCGGCTCACTAATGCTGATAACGCAAACACACACGCGATAATTAAACTCAACGCTAAAGTGACTAACCATAATTGACCTTGGCGAATTTCACGCCATGCCCAACGCACAATAAATGTTCGATTATTAGCAGCAACAGCAGTATTAAACATCGCGATCGTCCTTATTTAATGGCTCATTATCAGTCCTATTTTGCACTTGATTTAATATGCCATTATCTAATCGCAGTACTCGATCGCACCGTGCGGCTAAGGCATCATCATGAGTCACTAATATCAGGGTAGTACCGTTGTCTCGATTAAGCTCAAACAATAACTCAATCACCATTGCAGCCGTTTGTTGATCTAAATTTCCTGTTGGCTCATCGGCAAACAAAATTTTAGGGTTGGTCATAAACGCGCGTGCTAATGCTACCCGTTGTTGCTCGCCACCTGATAATTGGCTCGGTATATGAGTCTCTCGTCCTTGTAAACCAACAACAGCTAATAGTTGTTTAGCACGTTCAATATCGATCGCTTTATTTTGAATCAAACATGGCAGAGTAACGTTTTCTAACGCATTTAAGGTCGGCAATAATAAGAAGTTTTGAAACACAAACCCAATCGATTCACTGCGCAGCTGTGCCCGTTGTTCATCATCTAAGCGCGTTAGATTATGACCTAATAGTTCAATCTCACCGGCAGTTGGCACATCTAACCCTGCCAGCAACGTCATTAGGGTCGATTTTCCTGCGCCTGATACACCCACTAACGCAATTGACTCGCCTTGCTCGACCTCAAGCGAAACATCCTGCAAAATGGTCATTGGCGACAAGGCTGTCGTAACCTGTTTAGAAACAGCGTGTGCTTTTATTACGGAGATTGACATGATACGAATCCTTTCATTATTAATGCTGTTATTTTCATCGACAGCATTTAGTCAAACGCTATTAGTCTTGGGTGATAGCTTAAGTGCGGGTTATCAAATGCCAACCAATAAAAGCTGGCCTGTACTACTACCTGAAATATTAGCCCAACAATCCCAACCAACGACAATTATCAATGCCAGTATCTCAGGCGATACCAGTGGTAATGGGTTAGCACGACTGCCGCAACTGCTTAAGCAATACCAACCTGACATAGTATTAATCGAATTAGGTGCAAACGATGGTTTACGCGGTTTTGCTCCTAAAATACTACGCAATAATCTCGATCAGATGATCACTTTAATTAAAGAAATGGGATCACAGCCGTTATTAATGCAAATCGAAATTCCACCTAATTATGGTAAGCGTTATAACATGTTATTTCGTAATACTTACCCAGAGTTAAGCCAATCATTGAACGTACCACTGTTGCCTTTTTTCCTTATTGACATCATTGTTAAACCTCAACTGATGATGAAAGATGGTCTTCATCCAACAGCGGAAGCACAACCGCTTATCGCCCAATTTATGGCAAAGCAACTTCAACCGTATCTCAATCAGGAAAGTTCACAATGACGACTTCTATCTTAATTACTGGCTGTAGTTCTGGTATTGGCTACTACTGCGCCGCCGAGCTCAATAAATTAGGCTATAACGTCATCGCCAGTTGTCGCCAACAACGCGATGTAGAACGATTAAATAGCCAAGGTATTCCTTGTATTCAACTGGATCTTCGTTGTTCTGAATCGATTGATCGCGGATTAAAACAAGCATTAGTTTTAGCAAATGGTCAACTAGATGTGTTATTTAACAATGCGGCTTATGGCCAACCAGGAGCATTAGAAGATTTATCTACAGAGGCATTGCGCGCTCAGTTTGAAACTAACTTCTTTGGCTGGCATCAACTAACTCGTGCAGTAATCCCGTTGATGCTACAACAAGGCCACGGCAAAATTATTCAAAACAGTTCAGTATTAGGTTTAGTTGCGATGAAATACCGCGGCGCCTATAACGCCAGTAAATTTGCCATTGAAGGTTATACTGATACGCTTCGATTAGAATTAGCGAACACCCCCATAAAAATTGCCTTAATAGAACCGGGACCTATTGAAAGTCATTTTCGTCAAAATGCTAAATCTCAATTTGAACAACACATTGATATTAATCATTCTCGTCATCATGATGCTTATCAACAAACATTACATAGATTAGGCACGACAACCCCAAATAATAAGTTCACTTTAAGCCCCGATGCCGTCTTTAAGCAAGTGTTGGCTATAATTAACAGTAAGCGCCCAAAAGCACGTTACTATGTTACTCAACCAACATATATTTTTGGCTTTCTTCGTCGTATATTACCGACAAAATGGTTAGATAAACTGCTAATAAAGAGTAATTAATTAAATATAAGCCATAATAACAAGGTTTATTATGGCTGATTTTAATTTATTGAATTCAGATAAAATGGTGACAAAAACAACAATCAAAAAATAAACAAAGAAAAATACATCACATTTCCGTGCTTAAAGTTAAACAAATAACCTTTATACCAACATTCTTCTCTATCAATGACAAAATCTATAATAACGTCATATTAGTGTCACAATAAAACGCTACAGTAAGCGCAAGTCAAAAAACTTATGTCATTAAAAATTGTCTTATCTGAGGTGTAGTATGTCGTTGCGCCAAATTAATCTTATCTGTCTCTGTATCACACTCGCGGTTATGCTTACCTTTAATAATTAATGTCATTTAATGCTCTTTTCTTGATTCGTCTCGATTCATCCCCATATATTTGATATAGCCTTTCAAATAGCCAACGGATATCAGCACATGTATCAAAATGTCGCTCTTGAATTAAACGAACAGAATCTTCAGCAAATCATCGATCAATCAATACAAACACCGGTGGTGATCAGTTTTTGGGCGCCTTCAATGCCAGAAACGCTAGAAGTAAATGCAATCCTTGAAAAAATTGCCCGTGAATACCAAGGACAATTTACGCTAGCAACGGTGAACTGTGAGACTCAACAGATGGTTGCTTCTCAATTTGGTGTACGTGGATTACCTACTGTCGCCCTATTTAAAGGGGGCCAACCTACTGATGGCTCAGCGGGTCCACAAACAGAACAAAGTTTACGTGAAATGCTAACCCGTCATTTACCAACCCCCGAAGAATTACAACTGCAACACGCATTAGCGTTAGTAAAAAGTGAAGATTACAATCAAGCACTCGCATTACTACGTCAGTTAGCACAAAAATTTCCTAAAAATAGTGTGATTGAGCTGGCGATTGCTGAATGCTTAGTGGCTGCGGGATTATTTGATGAAGCAGAGTTAATTCTTGAAACCATTCCGATGCAAGATCAAGATGCACAATATAAAGGACTACTTGCCAAGCTTGAATTACATAAACAAGCGGGTAACTCGCCTGAAATACAATTATTAGAAGAAAAATTAGCGGCAAACCCAAGTGATGCCAATATTGCTTTTGAGCTTGCGGTTCAATACAGCCAAGTAAACCGTAATGAAGAAGCATTAGCACTCTTATTAAATATTCTTCGTAGCGATCTTAATTTTGCTGACGGTAATGCTAAAAAGACCATGATGGATATTTTAGCGGCACTCGGACAAGGCAACCCGATTGCAGGAACTTATCGTCGTCAACTGTATTCTTTACTATATTAAGTGATAGACCAATAAAAAGGCCCGTCAGCGTCATGCTTACGGGCCTTTTTTATTCAGCAAATTAAACCTAACTGCTAACGTGCATTCGTTTTTTCAAACACTAAAAATTTATTGCCTGAGTCAACAACCAAAGTATTATTAATAACTTCAATACTGGTCGCACTACGTAATACATTCAACATATTTTCTTCCTGAGTAACAAGTTCAGGTAAGCAAATTCTACGGGTGACACTAGGTAAAGTAAAACTACCATCAGCCGCAATTAGGCGTCCTTTAAATTGATTACAACCTGTAAAACCAGACACTTTCATATCAGCATTAATATCTAATTTAGGTTTATGCTTTGTTACACCAGGGATACATACGCCCCCCTTTAGTGTCCATTCCCCTACAAGTTGAGTTGATTTATTCAGTTGTTGATTAGAAAAACAACCTGTCAATGAAATGGCTAATAGTATTAATAAACAAAATTTACTTTTTTTCATCATCGCTCTATAACTCAATCTTAATCTCAATAGACTGCTTTTTCATTTAGAAACAAGCTATTGAGATAACAATCGCATAAAACAATGCCGATGATCTCTCATCGGCATTAATATTCAAACTATACAGTCTGTACTATCGTCTTAATTACTTAAGGATGATTTGTACTGAACGCTGAACGTAGTTAGTGCTGTCAGCTGAGTTAGTTTGGATTGGGTTGCTGTTAGCTACGTGAGAAACAGTTAGGCGAGATGCGCTAATACCGTTTGCTTCTAGGAAGCTAGCAACGTTCGCTGCACGTTCTGCAGAGATTTTTTCGTTGATTGCTTGGCTACCAACTTTATCAGTACGGCCGATAATTTGAGCGTTAACTTCTGGGTTAGCTTGCATAGTTGCAACAACTTCGCCTAGGTTGTAACGGCCGTAGTCGTTTAACTTAGTTTGACCATTTTGGTATGGAAGAACGTAAGAAGAACGAGTTGGGATTTGTGCTTCAACAGCAACTTCTTTAACAACTTCTACAGTGTTTGTAACAACTGCTGGTGTAGCAGGTTGACCAAACTTGTATGTCATACCCCAGTACGCTTGAGTTAGATCAGCGTGACCTTGTGAAGTACGTAGGTTTTGGTAGTAATCAGCACCGATTTGAGTAGATAGTGCGTGAGTGATCTGGTAAGACAGACCTAAACCACCAGTTGCTGAGAAGCTATCAGAATGCATGTGGAATGCATTGTCAGCAAAATTCTTGTCATTTGCATAGATGTAAGTACCACCTACTTTAGCAAATGCAGATAGTTTCTGTGTAAGAGGTAGATTACCTTTAATACCTACAGTTGCAAGATTTAGGTCAGAGTTACCTAGGTCATGCATGAAGTCGTAGCTAGCGTATACGCCAACATATTGGTTGAAGTCGTAACCAGCATCTAGTTTAGCACTTGGAGCGCTAGTTTGACCGTTGAATACGCCTGAATCTGCGCTACCAACATAACCCATACCTAGTGCACCACCAACCCAGAAACCGTGGCCTTGACCAGCGTACCAGTGACCAGTTGCAGCTGATTGACTTAGAGCAGTGTTATTTGTAGCCGTTGCAGGTGCATCAGCAGCCATTGCAGATGTAGCAACGCCTAGAGATAAAGCTGCTACTACAGCTAGAGATAGAGATTTCAATTTCATGTTTAACTCCATTGGTTAAATGCTTTAAAACTTTCTAATTGTCTGTCCATATAAGTGCGTACTATCTATTTTTTTAAGCGTGTATCGCAGGACAGTCTTTGTTAGGAACCCCACCATTTTGTGACTGAGTTGGCATTAAGGCAAATAATAAAAAATGATGTTCACAATTAATTGTTGTTTTTTCACACGCGTCAAAAAAATGACTTCTGAAAAATAAATCTTTCAGAAATAATTTAGATAAATGAAAATAACGTTTTTTTTAAACGATTTAATTCATATAAAAAAAGATAAAAATAATACAAAAACCCAATATAACCACTAATAAACAATACGTTATATACAAAATATCACATAAGCATCACTTGAAAAAAAATATGAAAAACATACTTTTTTATACTATAGATAATGTGATAAATAATCATATGGCGCTATTTAAGATGCCAATTATCCTTTATCATCTCTTCCATAAATATTTTTTTTTGTTAGCATTTGCTTTGAAAATAAAGATCCGAGATGTGTAATGGACTTTTTCATGGTCGAAATAGAAGAACTAACTCCCTTGTTACGCTTTTATCTCTACCAAAAAATGATGATTTTATGTCGCTATAAAAACCAGGCGCTTCGATACTGAAAGCAATAACAATAAAAAGCAGTAGTCATATAAAACATACGCTGCGCAAAACAGATACTAAGATAGGTAGTTAGAGCCATGATCATATATAAATACGGTAAGGATGTTTTTGAACCGCAAAAAAGCGCTTATACCAACCAAGAAGCCACCACTAAACTAAGTGCTAGCGAAACAAAAATCCTCCAATTTTTAATTGATAACAGTGGCGAAATTATCAGTAGAGAAAAACTACTTGAAATTGGTTGGCCAGATAAGGTTGTGGTACCAAACTCATTGAATGTTGCTATTGCTAACTTACGCAAAGCATTTAAGAGCAAAAATGAAATTATCATTACGATTAAAGGTGCGGGTTTTACTATCGCGAATAACACTTTTATTCAGCAACAGTTTCAACCTGAAGTTGTTATCGATAATGAGCAACATCAAACAGAACAATTACAACCAGCCGATAACCTTACTGAAAATAATGCGGCAGGTACTGAAACAAATAACACTAAAACACCGTCAAAGAACAACGCATTTCCTACCATGGCAAAAATAGGTTATAGCGTTTGTTTAACGGTTATGTTTGCTTGGATTATGCTTTGGGCTAGTAGTTGGCAATCACCGCCTTGTGTTACCGTTAATAATCAAAAGATTTGTGGTAATATTGAATTGCTCAATCTACAAAAGTTGCCACAAAACTTGAGTGGTAAAAATACGGTTTACATTGATACCACTGGAAAAATGTATGAAAAAATTTAAATATATTGTCATAGCATTATTACTTCTAATGCTATACCCCGTTATTAACGGTATGGGGTGTGACTTTAACTATAAATACGTAAATTCCAATCACGAACAATTTGGCAGCTGTAAATTCGGCCAATACACATTAATTGACTATCCTAATCCTAAACAAGATAACGGCTACACGGTATTAAAAGGACTCTATTTTTATGCCTTTGGTAATGCGGCAGTATTAGTCGTTGATACAGAAGATCACACGAAAAAAATCACCGATGCTGCAATTGAAAGCCTCAATTGGACTCATGAACGTTTTTGGCATCAATTTAATCTCAAACGATTAGATAAAAATACAATGGTCAGCTATAGCTCATCACCTAAAAAAGCACTACATGTCATTCCTTATGATGGTACCTTATCTATGACAGATAGTGGTCACTAACAAACTAACGGCTAAATAATCATTATTTAGCCGTTTTTCGTTAGGCTTTCCAAAATCGGGCAATGCGCACTTTTGTCTCCCGGACACTGATCCGTTAATGCTGCCAATGTTAATTTAATTTGCTTTAACTCTTCAATTTTATGATCAATTTCTATCAATTTTTGCAGTGCTTTTTGCTTAACATCTCGACTATGACGATCTGGATTTGTCGATAAAGCCAATAACTGCTGGCATTCCTCTAATGAAAAACCAATCATTCGTGAACGTTTAATTAATAACAATTCAGCAATGTGACTTTCATTATAATAACGGTAACCATTGGAGCCACGAGGCGCAGCACTGATCACCCCTTTACTTTCATAAAAACGAATCGTTTTTGCCGTCAATCCTGTTTGTTTAGCGACATCACTGATACTCATCATCACTTATTCCCTCTATATAGTTAAACAACTCTTGACATTATAGTTACTGGAAGGATTATGCTAGGTACATTATTTCATCTAAGCATAAAAAGGCGAGCACATGAATACAATAACTCTTCCTCTTGCCAATGTAAGTTGTATGCATTGCGTCAATAAAATTCGTGATGCTATCAGCCTATTACCTAACATCCAACTCATTGATATAGATACTGAACAACTAACAGTATCTGTAGACAGCTCTTTACCTAATTTGTTCGATGCTATTTCAGCATTAGGCTACCAAGTCGGCTTCCATTATCAATTGCCTCTTACAGGGTTATCTTGTGGACGCTGTGTGGCAAAAATAGAACAAGCCTTAACCGCACGTCATGACATTGCACACTTTAATATTACTAAACAGTTAGCAGATGTTTATGGTGCAATCAGTGAGCAAGCACTAACAAACATAATTGTCGAATTAGGCTATCAAGTCGTAACACATTCAGCGGCACAACATTATGATTTCACATTAAATGGCCTTTCTTGTGGTAAATGTGTGGCTAAATTAACCACAGCATTAACTCAAGACAATATTGAAATTATTACACTAGATAAAAATGCACTCAGTGTAATAACGTCATTAACTGCTGACGATATTATCGCCATTGTGACCACAACCGGCTATCAAGCAACATTACATACTGATATTGAACCAATAACTGAGACCGATACAGTGATCGCCCCTGAGCCTGAGCCTATTATCGCACCTCAAGACAATGCAACTCAATTACTGCTATCAGGATTAACTTGTGCCAGTTGTGTTGCATCAGTAGAGAAAGCCATTAAAGCGGTTGATGGGGTTAGTAATGTTAACGTTAACCTTGCTGAGCGTACGGCTTTAATTTACGGCCAAGCACCGTTACAAGCAATTATACAGGCTATTGAAAGTGCAGGTTATGGCGCAGAAGAGAGTGAAGATGACCAAACCCGCCGAATTCGTCAACAACAGCAAAATCAACAAACATTTAAAACCCATATCCGTAATGCTACAGCCTCTCTTGCATTAGGTGTGCCGTTAATGGCATGGGGGATATTTGGCGGAAGTATGGTGATTAACTCGACGACCAGCCAGATAAGTTGGGGCATTATCGGTTTGATCACTTTGGCGTTATTAGTTACAGCAGGTAAAGACTTCTATATCAATAGTTGGAAAGCTTTCCTACATCACCGTGCCACCATGGATACCCTTGTTGCGCTAGGTACAGGTGCTGCATGGCTATTTTCAATGACAGTTGTTCTTGCTCCTAATTTATTCCCATTGGCTGCTCGTCACGTGTATTTTGAAGCATCAGCAATGATAATTGGTCTAATCACTATTGGCCATGCATTAGAAGCGCGTGCTCGTAGTCGTACATCAAAAGCGTTAGAACGTTTAATCGATCTTCAACCTCAAACCGCAATTGTGGTTGAAAATGGTCAAGAAATAGAACGTCCTCTAAGTGCCGTTATTGCAGGAATGACATTACGTTTAAAACCTGGGGCCAAAGTTGCAGTTGATGGTCTTGTTATTGAAGGAACAAGCTATCTTGACGAATCAATGCTGACAGGAGAGCCTCTTGCGGTGCATAAAAAAGCGGGGGATCACGTTCGCGCAGGGACAATTAATCAGCAAGGCAGTTTACTTTTTAAAGCAGAACATATTGGCAGTGACACCATGCTAGCACGTATTATTCAATTAGTCCGCCAAGCACAAAGCAGTAAACCCGCACTGGCACGCTTAGCTGATACTATCTCAAGTGTCTTTGTACCAAGTGTTATGATCATTGCCATAATAACCGCCATGGCTTGGTATTATTTTGGTCCACAACCCGCATCTGTATATATGCTTGTTGCCGCAACAACGGTACTTATTATTGCCTGTCCATGTGCATTAGGCTTAGCAACACCAATGTCAGTAACCGTTGGTGTTGGCCGTGCAGCAGAGCTGGGTATTCTTATTAAAGATGCCGAAGCAATGCAACAAGCCGCAAGTATTGATACCGTGGTATTAGATAAAACAGGTACTTTAACTGAAGGTAAACCACAAGTTGTTGATTATAAAATTTATAATACACTAACTCGTGAGCAGCTAATTCAATTGGCTGCAAGCTTAGAGCAAGGTTCTGAGCACCCACTTGCCAATGCTATTGTTAAATCAGCACAGCAACAACAGTTACAATTGTACCCACACAGTGACTTCATGACGTATTCAGGATTGGGTGTTTCCGGCACAGTAGATCAACACCAACTACTGTTAGGTAATGCTAAATTCATGGTTCAAAATGCTATTACGATTACCCATGCTGAAATGGATTTTGATTTCATCGCTAATCAAGGTGCAACACCTGTCTATCTTGCACAGAATGGTGCTTTAGCTGGCATTATTGGTATTAGTGATCCATTACGTAAAGATTCATTGTCCGCTGTTAAACGGATGCAAAAAATGGGTCTTAAAGTCGTTATGTTAACAGGTGACAGTGTTAAAACTGCCAAAGTTATTGCCAATAAACTCGGTATCACTGACGTCGTTGCTGAAGTATTACCAGATGGTAAAGCGGCACAAATCACCTTATTACAACAACAAGGTCGACGCGTAGTTATGGTGGGTGATGGTATTAATGATGCGCCAGCTTTAGCATTGGCTGAAGTTGGTATTGCAATGGGTAGTGGTACTGATGTTGCGATTGAAAGTGCGCAATTTACCTTAATGCGCCATTCACTACACGGTGTTGCTGATGCATTAGAGTTATCAAAAGCAACACTACGAAATATCAAAGAAAATTTATTTGGTGCCTTTGTTTACAATACATTAGGCATTCCAATTGCTGCTGGTGTGTTATTTCCTCTTACAGGAACACTGCTTAGCCCTGTTATTGCAGGTGCAGCAATGGCGTTATCATCCATTACAGTAGTAAGTAATGCTAACCGGTTACGTTTATTTAAGCCAAGCCGACAAGATCAGGAGAAATAATATGTGTTTATTATTAGGCGTTGCCGCAATTGGGTTTATTGTCTGGTGGTTCTGGCTTAATCCACGTTCTCGTAATTCAAAATAATACGAGTCCAATAATTGGATAATCATATTAAGGCTACTTCGGTAGCCTTTTTTGATCTCGTTTTCTATCAATCTTTGGTATAACTTAATCAATGTTTCTTAATCGGTGGTACGCATGTTCAAATCTCTCTTATCAAAGGCATTATTAGTGCTGCCTTTTATTGCTCAACCTATACTTGCCGACCCTATTGTATGGAAAATTTATGACCAACAACGTGAATTTTATGTCCTAGGCTCAATTCATGCGGGTAAAGAGGCAATGTTCCCTCTGCCTGATATATTTCTTGAGCAATGGCAACAAGCTGATGCCTTAATTGTAGAAGCTAATATACTACAACAATCACCAGTTACGCCCACACTATCCCCGCCCTTTACGCACCAAGCATTACCTGAACCAGTCCTCAAAAAATTAAAAAAAATCACGACTACATTGAACATTCCATTTGAAGCATTATTGCAACAACCACCGTGGTTAACGGCCGTAACGCTACAGTTAGCTCTAGCTAATAAGCTCGACCTTAAATCAGACTATGGTATTGATTATGTATTGTTGCAGCGTGCTCAACAGCAACATCTTCCTATTCTAGAATTAGAAAGTGTTAGCCAGCAATTCAATATGCTTGAAAACCTGCCTGAGAATGGTGCACCAATGCTGATAGAAACCATCAATGAATGGGATAGAACCCAGTCATCATTACGTTGTTTGGTTAAAGTATGGCAACATGGAGACAGTGAAAAACTTGAGCAACTTTTCCAAGAGAGCCAAATTGATCCAACTACTGATGATGCTTTAATTTTTGATCGTAACAAACGTTGGGCTGAAACACTTGCACATACCGCCCCCTATCAATCAGGAAAATTTATGATTGTGGTTGGTGCCTTTCATTTAATTGGCGATCAAGGACTGCCTAATCTAATGAAACAGCAAGGCTTTAAGGTTGAGAAAATCACCTCAAGTACAGAAGCCAATTGCAACTAAAGTGGGATTTCTTAATAGTGGTCGGTGAAGAGCTAGATTCTAATATCAGGGAACCCCCGCCCCTCAGGTCCACCACACCTAACATCAGAGATGCGCTACCAAACTGCGCTATTCACCACTTTCTACAGGCGAAAAAAAACCTGAATCTTTCGATTCAGGTTTCTTAATAGGGGTCGGTGAAGAGCCAAGGTTCTAATTTCGGTGAACCCCCGACCCTCTGGTCCGCTACACCTAACATCAGAGATGCGCTACCAAACTGCACTATTCACCACTTTCTACAGGCGAAAAAAAACCTGAATCTTTCGATTCAGGTTTCTTAATGGTGGTCGGTGAAGAGGGATTCGAACCCCCGACCCTCTGGTCCCAAACCAGATGCGCTACCAAACTGCGCTATTCACCGACTTAATTCTTTTCTAGGAACGCTACTAGAAGGGTCAACCCTCTGGTCCGCTATTCCTAACATCAGAGATGCGCTATCAAACTGCGCTATTCACCGACTAATTCTTTTCTAGGAACGCTGCTAGAAGGGTCAACCCTCTGGTCCGCTATTCCTAACATCAGAGATGCGCTATAAAACTGCGCTATTCACCGACAATGTTTAGGCTTACAAGGCCAAGGTCTCTAACAAAAGATAACCTGAATAATGGGGTGGCTAACGAGGCTTGAACTCGCGACAACCGGAATCACAATCCGGGACTCTACCAACTGAGCTATAGCCACCATTGTAAGTGGTCGGTGAAGAGGGATTCGAACCCCCGACCCTCTGGTCCCAAACCAGATGCGCTACCAAACTGCGCTATTCACCGACAATAATAATGGTTTTAACAAACCACTACTTTTTAAATAGTGGTCGGTGAAGAGGGATTCGAACCCCCGACCCTCTGGTCCCAAACCAGATGCGCTACCAAACTGCGCTATTCACCGACTAATTCTTTTCGAGAAGCGTTATTAACTAACATATTCTCTGATAATAATGGTTTTAACAAACCACTACTTTTTAAATAGTGGTCGGTGAAGAGGGATTCGAACCCCCGACCCTCTGGTCCCAAACCAGATGCGCTACCAAACTGCGCTATTCACCGACTTAATTCTTTTCTAGGAACGCTACTAGAAGGGTCAACCCTCTGGTCCGCTATTCCCAACATCAGAGATGCGCTATCAAACTGCGCTATCCACCGACAATAATAATGGTTTAACAAACCACTACTTTTAAATAGTGGTCGGTGAAGAGGGATTCGAACCCCCGACCCTCTGGTCCCAAACCAGATGCGCTACCAAACTGCGCTATTCACCGACTAATTCTTTTCTAGGAACGCTGCTAGAAGGGTTAACCCTCTGGTCCGCTATTCCTAACATCAGAGATGCGCTATCAGACTGCGCTATTCACCGACTTAATTCTGTATGCTTGTAAACAAGCGGGCTTTAAAAGCCAAATGCTGACTGGAGATCAACATCTTATAATATGGGGTGGCTAACGAGGCTTGAACTCGCGACAACCGGAATCACAATCCGGGACTCTACCAACTGAGCTATAGCCACCATTGTAGTGGTCGGTGAAGAGGGATTCGAACCCCCGACCCTCTGGTCCCAAACCAGATGCGCTACCAAACTGCGCTATTCACCGACTAATTTTTATTAAGAATGCAGCTAGAAGATCAACCATCTGGTCCGCTATTCTTAACATCAGAGATGCACTATCAAACTGTGCTATTCACCGACTTTTCAACGCGCTATGCGTTGTTGAGGTCGCTTATAATACTCGCCATTTTTATTTTAGCAACCCCTATACGGTATTTTTTTTGTAACTAAAAAATATGCTTACTAATCCAGCTATTTTAAGAGGTAACAATGACTTATTCTGTATAAAATACAATCAACTATCCACTTTTGCAGTAATTCCAAAGTCTTAATGATAAATATCATTACATGACATAGTTGATATTAAATGAATTTAAGTGCTTAAACCCTTAAATAACTACCTTTATCTTTCTTAATATATTCACTTTTGTTTCAATTAAGCGCAGGTATACTAAAATTATTGCTTAATTATAGTGAGCCTATTATGTCTAATAATGAATTAGATCTCTTTAAAGAGATGATGGCCGATGTAGCGCCGATAAAACAAGATACAATTTTAATCCAACAAAAATACCAAGTGTCTGAAGCTCAACTTGCTCGACGTCTTGCGGCACAAACACTAGCAAATGGTAATATTGATTATCTCTCGCTTGATAACGCTAATATGGTCAAACCTGATGACATGATTGAGTTTAAACGTGATGGGGTTCAATTAGCTGTATTTAAGAAAATGCGACAAGGTAAATATGACATTCATGCCCGTCTAGATCTTCATAAAAAGACCTTATCTCAAGCTCGAGATGAAATACTGGCTTTTTTAAAACAATCTCAACGTTTAGATATTCGTACGGTTATGATTGTTCATGGCAAAGGAGAACGAAGTAATCCTCCTGCATTAATGAAAAGTTTTGTCACCACTTGGCTAGAACAAATTTCTGATGTGCTTTGTTTTCACTCCGCATTGCGCCAGCATGGTGGAACGGGAGCGCTTTACGTAATGATCAAGAAAAGTGCAGAAAAGAAACAACAAACCCGCGATCGACATCTAAACCATCGAGACGCCTAACAAAACATAACCAAAACCAATAATTAATAAATTACTGATAAAAAAAGCAAATATCGCCACTTCGATAAAAAAGACACCCTTAGCCAAAGAGTAAGATAAATATATCCTAGGGTTAAATTGTTTTGAATTTAATTATCATACAATTTAAGTAAAGTCGCCGCCCTAGGAGATTATTCATGAATTCAGAAATACGCCCAATGCTGTTAATGCTAGTGTCTACATTTAGCTTATCAGTAACAGGATTGTTAGCTAAATGGCTAACCCACAGCTTTGACCCTGCATGGCTATGTTTTTTTCGCCTTTTATTCCCTGCGATTCTGGCCTTTTGGTTAATGGTGATCACCCAATGGTCACAACCCAATAAACAAGCGTGGAGTGGTTTAATCGTTCGCGGTATTTGTATTACAGGTAGCCAACTTTGTTTTCTTGCCTCAATTAAACACCTTAGCCTTGTTGAAGCCGTTGTTTTATTTGGTACCAGTCCTTTATTTGTTCCAATTTTAGAACGTATCTTTTTTAAAACACCGATCAAGCGCCTAATTATTATTAATTTAGGTATTACGTTTACTGGCTTACTTTTTATTGCGGGTAACCTGGAACAAATGAAATTTGGTGGTAGTTTATTATTAGGTTTAGCGGGCGGTATTTTTAATGCTGGCTCACAAGTGGCGATGTACCGATCAAGTAAAAGTAACCTAACACCTTTAGGGGTAAGTGCTTGGAGCTTTATCATTGCCTCAATATTTTTAGTACCATTCTTGATGTTCTCACCAATGACTACGGCGGTAGAGTGGCACACATTAACGGGTTGGCAGCATCCTTTATTATTACTCTTGCTATTTATGGCGGTATGTACGGTTAATACACAAGTGTTCCGCGCCAAAGCTTACCAACTTGCAGAATCAGGTTCACAATTAGCACCGATTATTTTTACTAATTTAATTTTCTCAGCAATTTGGCAATTCATGTTCTTTAATCACCCAATGTCATGGAACAAAATTGTGGGAGTTAGCTTAATTATATTAGCGACACTCTTAAATACTTTTGTACCCATTTGGTTACGTAACAAAAGATACCAGCCTAATTGTTAATATAAAATAGCCGAACTCAGTTCGGCTATTTTGATGTTTTGGTATAATTAAGCTAACCACACCACACGTAATGCTAATCCCAGTAAAACTATCCCTGACAGACGATCGATCATTTGTGCTTTTGTTCTTAACACTGTGAGAACGCGTGGATAAGATAAAATACTCGCAATTAATGTATACCATAATCCATCTACCAATAGTGGTGTGGCAACAATAATTACTTTTGATGAAACTTCATTACCTACCGCGACAAATTGACTAAACAGCGCTAAAAAAAATAACGCTAATTTAGGATTAAATAACGAGATCATCACCCCATCACGCGCAGCTTCAAGCAATGAGCTTGATTGTCCCTGTGCTAATTTTGCAGCAACACCGCCTTTAGAACGTAATGCATTAAGTCCTAAATAAGCTAAATACCCAGCACCAACATAACTGACACTGGTAAATAATAGGGGTGATTGATGCAGAACGACCGCTAACCCAAGTAAGGTAAGTAATGCGTAACATCCCACACCACAAGCATGAGCCCACGCACAAACAATGCCATGCCAACGTCCACCGGATAGGCTATGTTTGGCCACTACCGCTAAACTGGGTCCCGGTGACATCGCACCTAATAGACAAATGAGTAATAAAGAAAGCCAAATAGTAATAGTCATTGCTAATCTCCTTTTATCAATGAATATATCGGGATTCTTTATTACCCCAATGCGTTGTTATTGGTTAATCTTGTTTTGCGATAAGTGCAAAATGACCACTGGTTAATGCCACTAAATCTTTCGCAGCTAATTCTATTTCCAAACCACGACGCCCGGCACTAACACAAATAGTCTCAAACTGCTCTGCGCTACTATCAACAAACGTCGGCAAGCGTTTTTTCTGTCCTAGCGGACTAATACCACCCACAATATAGCCTGTCACTTTTTCGGCTAATTTAGGATCTGCCATTTCTGCTTTTTTACCACCAGCGGCTTTAGCGGCTGCCTTTAGATCTAACATCCCTGCGACAGGAACCACTGCCACAGCCAAGTTTTTAGGATCACCATTTAATGCAAATAATAGTGTTTTAAAAACTCGATGAGGATCTAACCCTAAAATTTCCGCAGCTTCATGACCAAAGTTATTATTAGCAGGATCATGTTCGTATTGATGAACTTGAAATTCAATTTTATTTTTTTTTGCTAATTTAATTGCAGGTGTCATAACATTTTCTCTTACAACTTGATTAATCAAACAGTTGTAATTAGCTCCCCTTTTATTCACATCATATCCATCAAAGAAGCTAACCACATCTGTTTACCAAAACAGAACTATATACCGAGATATATTTTTTAAAAAGTATAAAAAAAAAGGCGCTGAAAATTCAGCGCCGTAAAAAATAGATTTAGATAATAGTCATCACTTATTTATAAATAATCTCACCTTTTGGTGCATATTTATTAACGTCAATTGGACTATTATTTTGTAAAAATTCTTTTAAAACTTCTGCATCAACAAATCCGGTATTGACATAACCTGAGTGATGACTAACTTTTGGATAACCATCGCCACCCGCAGCATTAAAACTTGGTACAGTAAAACGGTAAGTCTTATTCATTAATAATGGCTGACCACCAATCTTCACATCACTCACTTGCCCCTTAGCAACCGTCATACTAATGCCATAAAATTGCGCGTAAGCACCTGAATCAATAGGCTTAGTTGCGACAACATTTAAATAGTCTAAAACTTCTTTTCCTGACATATCAATATAAGACACAATATTGCCAAAAGGTTGTACTGTCAGCACATCTTTATAGGTAATGTCACCAGCATTAATTGAATCACGTACACCACCGGAATTCATCACCGCAAAATCAGCTTTCGCACGTTGCATGTGTGAAGCAGCAATTAAGCGACCTAAATTAGTCTGCTTAAAACGCACCACATTACGATCACCTTCTAACTTACCGTTAGACTCTGCAATTTTAACCGTTAGTTGTTCTTGACCTTTTTCTTGAAATGGCGTTAAAAACGATAGTACTTCTGGATTTTGTTGAATTTCATTTTGAATAAACACCCGTTTTTGAGTGCCATCTTCTAATTTGATTTTTTTCTTTAAATTCACAGGAATTAAATCATAACTAATTAGATTTAATTCACCATTTTGAAATTCAAAATCAGCACGCCCAACGTATTTTCCCCATTCATGAGCTTGGACTATCCATGTACCATTTTGTTGATCAGGCGTACATTTATCACCTGGCTTAAAGTTGTTATTGGTTTTATTTGGCCCTTCCATACAAACAGGTTCTTGTGAGTGGCCACCAACAATCATATCAAGATCGCCATCATCCACATAACGCGCCAATGCAACATCACCAGGCGCATTAATACCGCGTTGACCATCTTCATAGTGACCCATATGAGTCGCAGCAATGATAACGTCTGGCTTTTCATTTTGTTCAAGCTCAGCGATCACACGCTTAGCTTCAGCTTTTGGATCTCGAAATTCAATAGCACCGATATATTCTGGATTACCAATTTTTGCAGTATCTTCAGTCGTTAATCCAATAACCGCGATTTTGATCCCTTGTTGTTCAAAAATCTGATATGGCTTAAATAAACGTTCACCCGTTTTTTTATCGTAAATATTAGCTGATAACATCGGGAATTTAGCCCATTGTTGCTGTTTACGTAAAACATCAAGTGGGTTATCAAATTCATGGTTACCTAATGCCATCGCATCATAACCTAACATGTTCATGCCTTTAAAATCAGGCTCTGCATCTTGTAAATCTGATTCTGGCACGCCAGTATTAATATCACCACCTGAAAGCAATAATGTAGTGCCACCTTCAGCTTTTACCTCTGCACGAATATTATCTAACAACGTTTTACGTGCCGCCATTCCATACTCACCATTTTGGTTTTGCCAAAAACGGCCATGGTTATCATTAGTATGCAAAATAGTAATGCGATAGGTTTTATCTGCATTCCATTTTGTCGCAGTATCAGCTGTCGATGTCGCACACCCAGACAGTACAGCAAGTAGCGCAGCAGTTAATGCAGTTTTAGCAAATAGACGTTGTTTCATGTTATCCACCTTAACGATTTTAATCATCGATGCCATCATTTTGGATAGCAAAAAACAACTAAAATTGATGCAAAAATAATCGTGTTATTTGATTAAATAGTAATAATAAATAACAGCTTAAAAATAATTGCGCTCAGTGTAAGTGAATCAAAAATAACCACGTCTATAGCGTCACTATTTTGCAATCAAGATCACTGTTACAACATTCAAAACCAATAGTGGATCACAAACCATAAAAAAAGCTCGGACACTGCCGAGCTTTTTTAAAAAATATTGAGCAAATTTAGCCTCTAAAATTTGTCATTTAAGCCTAAAATACTTTTTCAAATTTAGTCGCTGAACGGCGAATAAAAATAGCAACCAACGCTGAAATGGCTAAAAAGAAACAATAGTAAGAATGAGACACTATTTCTAATGGTGATAACTTAAATACCGAACCTAACAATAGGGCTTGCGCACCATAAGGTAACACCCCTTGTATTACACAAGAGAAAATATCCAACAGGCTCGCAGAACGACGTGGAGTAACGCCATTTTCTTTGGCAAGCTCACGAGCTACACCACCAGACACAATAATTGCTACGGTATTATTTGCAGTACAACAGTTAGTTAAACTGACTAAGCTCGCAATGCCTAACTCACTTGCGCGTGAATTTTCTGAAAGACTATGCTTTGAACTAAACTTACCAATTACACGACTAATCAGTTGGGTTAAAAATGCTAAGCCACCTTGCTGACGCATTAATTCACTCACACCACCAATCAACATTGAAAGTAAGAAAATTTCCTGCATGTTGCCAAAACCACTATAAATATCTTTACCAAATGTAGTTAGGCTATAACTATCAATCGAGAATAAGCCAACACCACCAGCAAGCACAATGCCCAAACTCAGCACAACGAATACGTTCACCCCAGAAACAGCAAGGATTAAAATGGTGACATAAGGTAAGACCTTAAGCCATTCAATAGGGTTAGCAGCAGGTAGGGTCGTCACTGAGCTACTGAAAGCAAACAACACCATCGTCACTATCGCTGCGGGTAAGGCGATCTTAATATTTTCACGAAACTTATCTTTCATCTGACAACCTTGAGAACGGGTTGCAGCAATCGTCGTATCTGAAATAATCGATAAATTATCACCAAACATTGCACCACTAAGAACAACACCAGCCGTTAATGCTACATCCATTCCAGCCGCTTGAGCGATACCTAATGCCACAGGTGCCACTGCAGCAATAGTGCCCATAGACGTACCCATTGAGGTAGCAATAAACGCTGAAATAACAAAAATACCCGGTAAAATCATACTCGCAGGCAATATTGCCATACCTAAGTTTACCGTTGCATCAACACCACCAGAAGCCTTAGCAACCGCCGCAAAAGCACCCGCTAATAAATAAATCATGCACATTGCAATAATATCGCTATGACCAACGCCACGGATAAATTGTTCTATTGCTTTATTTAATTTTTCTTTGCTCAGCAAAATAGCCACTATTACGGCAGGTAATGCCGCAACGGGTGAAGGCAATTGATAAAATGCGAAGTCGACACCTTGATAAGTAAGGTAACTACCGACACCGATAAATAAGGATAAAAAGATCCCCAATGGCAGCAATGCCAATGCTGAAGGTGTAATTGCTGCTGGTTTAGTTGTGTTTGACATGCTGATAATGAATATCTATTTTAGAATTTCCCTTAGGTTAATGGGATGTGTCATCACTGTCAACATCTAGACGTCTAAACATCCATATGCGCAATAATAACTCTCCGTAAAAAACCGTCAAAAAAACATTTACGCCAATATTTTGACTGTATTCCCCGTCATTAGCGCCAATAAAAAGTCATAAAATATCAACATCTTACCCCATTTAAAATAAAATATTTAATCATAACTGAATCAATTGTAATGCCAGTTAGAATTTGCTCTCATAGGGTATATTTTTACTCATGAGATGAACTAATGCAGTTTTCACTCAAACAAAAACTGATCATTGCTAGCGTATCTGCGGTGATAATAATGGCAACAGCATTAACATGGTTGGCTGCCAAGCAACTCGATAATGAGACTCACGCCAGTACCTCAGAGCGTGCTCATAGTATTGCCTCTACAGCAACAATAGGTATTGCCGACTGGATGAATATTCGCCGTGCAATTACACAATCATTCGATAAATATTATGATCAACCCAATAATGTGATGTTTTTAGAGCAAGCACGTAAAAGCGGTGGCTTTGATGATATTTATTTTGGTGCCGTAGATGGCGCCATGGAGCGATCACATCCTGAACGTAATCGTGCTGACTACGATCCACGTACTCGACCTTGGTATCGCGATGCACAAACAGCAGGCAAACAAATCATTACCACCGCTTATAAAGATGCGATTACTAATGCTTTATTAGTCACGATAGCTCAGCCATTACAAGCTAAAGGCCAAATGGTGGGCGTTGTGGGTGCTGATGTTCTCATCGATCAATTAATCAATGATGTTATTAGCCTTGATGTTGGTGATAATGCTTTTGCCATGCTGATTAATAAACAAGATGGCACTTTTCTCGCTCACCCGAATAAGCAACTATTACTCAAACCATTAGCGCAATACAGTAACCAATTAACATTAGCCAATATTGAACAGCAGGTTGCAACGAACAAATCCCAAAGCTTAACCATAAATGGCCACCAGAAAGTATTCTATTTTTCTAACGTACCGAATACTGACTGGATTTTAGCGTTAGAAATGGATCGAGCAACAGAAGAAGCCAATTACTATTCAGCGTTACAGCAGTTAATTATTACTGCAATCGTTATTACACTATTAGTGATCGCCGCCTTAACAGTATTAGTTAATTTCCTCTTTCGCGATCTTAATCGAGTATCAGCAGCCTTAGCAGAAATTGCGAGTGGTGAAGGTGATTTAACCCGTCGTCTTGAACCTCATAGCAATGATGAAGTGGGTCAACTAGCACATAACTTCAACTTATTTGTGAGTAACCTCCATAGCATGCTGACGCGTTTAAGTCTCGTATCTAGCACCTTAAACCAACAGTCACATATTACAGCTTCTCAAGCAGAAGAACGCAGTACTCGTATTCAATTTCAACAAGATGAAATTAATATGGTGGCGACGGCAATTAATGAGATGGCAGCCGCTACCCATGAAATTGCGTCAAATGCAGAAAATACGGCCCGCACCTCAGAAGAAACGGTGATTGCTTCAGGCCATGGCAGCGTCCAAGTTAACCAAAGCCAACAATCAATCGCGAGTCTTGCCCAAGAAGTAGAAACGGCAACGGGTGTGATCAGCGCATTAAACAGCCATGCACAAAGTATTAATACAATTCTTTCTACAATTCAAGGTATTGCAGAGCAAACCAACTTATTAGCCCTGAATGCAGCTATCGAAGCGGCACGTGCGGGTGAACAAGGACGAGGATTTGCTGTTGTTGCTGATGAAGTTAGAGTATTGAGTCAACGTACCCATGCTTCCACTCAAGAAATTCAGCAGATGATCGAAACGCTGCAGCAAACCACCAGCCAAGCGGTGGGAATCATGGATGATAGCCGTCATTTAGCAGAAACCAGTGTTGATGATGCTAATTCGGCCTCTGCAAGCTTGTCTCAAATCACGACAGCTGTAAATAATATCAGTGATATGGCAACACAAATTGCTTCTGCGGCAGAAGAACAATCATCGGTGACATCTGAAATTACTCGTAACACTGAGGGAATTCGTGATGTATCAAATGAATTAGCAATAGAAGCTAATGAAGCAGCAAAACAAGCTGCTGAGTTATCAACATTGTCACATGAACTGCAACAAGAAATTAATCGATTTAAACTGTAATTATTCGCTATCCAGTTAATGACCAACAATAAAGGCTTGCCTACCCTGCTGCTAGTTGAAACTAGAAACAGAGTAGCAAGCCTTTATTTTTATGCTTTAGGTCGCTACCATTTTACTTAACCATATTAAATACAATCGCACCAACCGCTAAACACCCCATCAATAAGATGAAATACGTGCTTATTTTGCCGCGATAGATTTTTAAGCTTTCAATGTGATATACCGCCAGCATAGGCATTAAAAATAGAATCATCGCAATCACTGGCCCAGACAGCGCTTCCATCATACCTAAAATACTTGGGTTCATTACCGCTGCAAACCAAATGCTGATAAACATCACAACAATGCCGATCTTATCAATGGTCTTTAATGATAAAGAAGTCTGCTTAGCAACTAAGCCATTAAAACTCTCACGAGCCCCCATGAAATGCCCTAAGAACGATGATGTAATTGCAATAAAAGCAATTAATGGCCCTAAAATCATAATAAAAGGGCTGTCTTCAACATTCGCTAAATACGATAACACTGACACATTATCCACTTTCGCTTGCTGAAGTTGTGCTGGCGTTAAGCTCAGTACACATGAAAAAACAAAAAACAGTACAAACGCAATTAACATCACTGACGTACGTTTTAGAATTGTTTCTGATTTGGTATGTGCTTGTTTACCATATTGACGGCGCTGAGCATTAACAAAACCGGAGACCACTGGCGTATAGCTAAAAGCAAAGACAACCACGGGAACAGCTAACCATAACGACGCACTCAAATCACCAATGCTTTGATGAAAGCTAAAATCAGGCATATGCCAACTTGGGATCAAATAAATTGAAATGCCCGCTAAAATAAGTGCCAAAGGGTAAACAATCATACTAAATACTCGTAGCATGGTTTTTTCACCTGCAAGCATAATAGCGATCATACCAAACACTAACCCACCGGATAGCAAAACGCGTGACGGTGGAGCCATATTAAGTTGGTGCACCATAAAGCTATCAACCGTATTGGTTAAGCCGACACCGTATATAAGTAATATAGGAAAGATAGACAGAAAATAAAGCAGTGAGATTAAGCGTCCATAACGCTGGCCGAAATGCTCTTCAACCACATCAGTAAAATCTGCATCTTTTTGGGTAGATGATAAAACAAACCGAGCCAACCCGCGATGAGCCCAAAATGTCATAGGCCCTGCCAATAATGCCATGATCACTAATGACCAAAAACCACCAGAACCAATATTAATCGGCAAAAATAAAATGCCAGCACCAACGGAGGTCCCAAATAAGCTTAACATCCAACTGGTGTCATGCTTAGTCCAACGAGACGAAACGGTTGCGGCTTCAGATGCGGAAAGATCTTGTGATATTGACACGGTAACTCACTACGACTTAATAAAACTGGCCATCAGTATGAAACGAGCATCGACAAGACTCAAAAAAAGAGTGACACAGATCACCCTAAAATAACAGAGTTCAATATCCTACAGTCACTAATAAAGTAACAATAAGCAACATATTAAACTGCTTTTATGGTTAAATTTTAGAATAAACAACCAAAATTTTCAATTAAACAATTTTTTCAACATCGCGTGATTTTTACACAAAAAAACCCTATGAACAGAATTCATAGGGCCAAAAAGCTATCTCTAATAGATAATTAGTTCACTTCGATTGGTGCAAAACTTTTAATTAAATCATCTAATTGTTTAATTTGCGCAAGGAAAGGCTCAAGCTTATCAAGTGGGAAAGCAGATGGACCATCACAACGTGCAGAATCTGGCGTTGGGTGTGCTTCCATAAATAAACCAGCAATACCTGTCGCGATACCTGAACGCGCAAGATCAATGGTTTGCTCACGACGACCACCTGACGCAGCGCCTAGAGGATCGCGACATTGAAGTGCGTGCGTTACATCAAAAATAATTGGACTACCTTTTGATGCTTTTTTCATTACATCAAAGCCTAACATATCAACCACAAGGTTATCATAACCATGCAATACGCCACGCTCACATAGAATCACATTGTGGTTATCACACTCAGCAAACTTCTCGACAATGTTACCTACTTGACCAGGACTCATAAACTGTGGTTTTTTCACATTGATCACGGCACCTGTTTTTGCCATTGCTTCAACAAGATCAGTCTGGCGAGCAAGAAAAGCAGGTAGCTGAATCACATCAACTACATCAGCAACAACTTGTGCTTGTTCTTTTTCATGAATATCAGTAATGATTTTCACACCAAAAGTGTCTTTTAGTTCTTGGAAGATTTTTAAACCTTCTTCTAAGCCAGGACCACGGTACGAATGTACAGATGAGCGGTTAGCTTTATCAAAAGACG
Organism: Photobacterium sp. NCIMB 13483; assembly: GCF_003025475.1. Classification (NCBI taxonomy): domain Bacteria; kingdom Pseudomonadati; phylum Pseudomonadota; class Gammaproteobacteria; order Vibrionales; family Vibrionaceae; genus Photobacterium; species Photobacterium sp. NCIMB 13483. The sequence continues at coordinate 9,997 of NZ_PYLV01000022.1, read as the reverse complement.
CTTTAAATACGAAAGGAATACCCAATTTGTTGGTTACTTCTACGTAGTGCTCACAAATTTCCATCGCTAAATCACGCGACTCTAGCACATTCATACCACCAAAAAGGACGAATGGCTTATCGTTAGCAACATCAATATCACCAACACGAACAATTTTTTGTTGCATCATATTTATCTTCTCATCTAGTGCAAGGTAAGAGGCTCTTCATATAGAGCATCAACTTGAAGTTTAAGTAAATCAGCAGCAGGATCTTCAGGGCATTGCTCAATAAAATAAGAATAATCTACCGCAGCCGCATGAAGACAATCAAGTTGCTGGTAAATATAGCCCCGATCACGAATTTCGTGTGGATCGCCTGGATTTAATACGAGTGCTAAATCACTGCAACGTAACGCATCAGTAAATTGTTCTTCTCGTAATAACGCACTTTTCATTACCGTTAACCAGCGCGATAAAATAACGTTATTTTGTTGTTCATCAAGATACTCAGATTTAAATTCAGCAAAAGGACCACGATGACCAATCAACCAACTCCGTAAAATATGGGTGCTAACAAATTCACCATCAAAAGGATTGATGTATTGAATATCATCTTTCGACCACACAACTTTCAATAAAAATTGAGTTGGAAAACCAACGTTTTCAACAGGTAATTCTAGCTGCTTAGCCAGATACAACAAAATTGCCCCTAAACTAACTGGGATCCCTTTGCGTCGTTCTAATACTTTATCTAAAAATGCATTTTCTGATGAGAAATACTGCTGAAGATCGCCTTGAAATCCCCACTCACGATAAAACAGTCGTAATAACCCATCTAAACGTAAACGAGGGTTAACCTCCCCCATTAGCATTTGTTCAGCTTCTTGTGCTAACTGTGTCAAGCGCAGCTGTACCCATGTTGTTGGGAAATCAGCCTCGACTTCAGCCATGAAAGCAATCGCGCCATCAACCAACGGCATCTGATTAAGCTCTTGTTCATTAAATGGCATCATGATTTTACCTGCATTAGCCTAAGATAGGTGTTTTAGTGATCGCTAATTGTGCCGCTAGCACTAGCCAGCCAATTGCGCCTAAAAAGGCAAACGTCTTAAAGACTTTATTCTTTCCATGATGAAGAGTGAAATAACCTAATGCTATATAAGCAAGAACACAGGTTAATTTTTCTGTTAGCCAGCCATTACCAGCGGTAAAAGGCATAAAGCCAGTAATAAAAATTAATGCCACACCAGACGCTAACATGATCGTATCAATGATATGGGGAGTAATCTTAAAGAATTTTTTCTGTATCATTGATGAGTTTGCCATCACCATTATATAGCGTGCGACAAACAATAAGACACTTAACGCAATTGCAGTAAGGTGGATGTGTTTCATTGCCATATACATCATTGTTAATGATCTCCTTGCCAGCAACCCATCGTAACACGATCGAGCCCAGCATAATCCTGACATGTTGATACCTGCACATAGCCTAATTGCTCAAGAATCATTCGAACGGCTGCGCCTTGTTCAAAACCATGTTCCATGAGTAACCAACCGTCAGGTAATAAATATTGGCGTCCATATTGGCTAATAATACGAATATCAGCGAGTCCGTTATCACTAGCGACTAACGCACTTTTAGGTTCAAAGCGTACATCACCTTCAATCAGATGTGGATCCGCTTCATCTATATAAGGCGGATTACTGACAATGACGGCAAATTGAGGCTGTTGTTCAAGTGGGGAATACCAACTACCGCATAAAAAACGGCTATTGGTAATATCTAATCTGTGGCTATTTTCAGTGGCTAATGCGACGGCTTCGGGGCGTAAATCAATTCCAGTAACGGCAATATCCGCTCGTTCAGATGCGATAGCTAAGGCTATGGCGCCTGTTCCGGTCCCTAAATCTAGTACCTGACATTGATGCGTTGGAATTTTCTCTAACGCGAGTTCAACCAATCTTTCAGTATCAGGACGGGGAATTAATGTCGACGGAGCCACTTTTAATGACAATGACCAAAACTCACGTTCGCCGACAATATAAGCAATCGGCTCACCCGCTATTCGACGGGCTAATAACGCTGAAAACATGTCAAATTGCGTATCATCAAGCTGCTTTTCAGGCCATGTTAACAAATAACTACGCGGTTTATCTAATACATAACATAGCAATACAGCACTGTCTAATTGCGGGCTATTTGAGCCCGCAATCGCAAGTTGTGCACTGGTCTGTTGTAATAGACATTCAATGCTACGTGACATTAGTTTTGCTCAGCCATCGCAGCAAGCTGATCGGCTTGGTATTCAGTAAATACAGGTTGGATCAAGGCGTCTAAGTCACCTTCCATCACTTCATTTAAACGGTAAAGTGTTAGCGTAATACGGTGATCAGAAACACGACCTTGTGGGTAGTTATAAGTACGAATACGGTCAGAACGATCACCTGAGCCTAACAAGTTACGACGAGTACTTGCTTCTGCTTCATGACGACGTTCCTCTTCCGCTTTAATAATACGCGCAGCAAGAACAGACATTGCTTTCGCTTTGTTCTTATGTTGTGAACGTTCATCTTGACACTCAACCACAATACCTGTTGGTAAGTGAGTAATACGAATTGCAGAATCGGTGGTGTTAACGTGCTGACCACCTGCGCCAGATGAACGGAAAGTATCGATTCTTAAATCTCCTGCATTAATATCAGGAATTTCAGCTTCTGGAATTTCAGGTAAAATTGCGATAGTACAAGCAGAGGTATGTACACGGCCTTGAGATTCAGTTGCTGGTACACGTTGTACACGGTGGCCGCCTGACTCAAATTTTAATACGCCATAAGCGCCATCGCCGTTTACTTTAGCAATCATCTCTTTGTAACCGCCTTGCTCTGAACGGTTTTCATTGATGATCTCCATACGCCAGCCGCGACGCTCAGCATATTTACTGTACATACGGAACAAGTCACCCGCGAAAATACCTGCTTCATCGCCACCAGCACCTGCGCGAATTTCAACGAAACAGTTACGATCATCATTAGGATCTTTAGGAATCAATAATAGTTGTAACTCATCCGCTAAACGTTCAATTTCAGCTTTCGCGTCTTTGATTTCTTCTAGTGCCATTTCGCGCATTTCAGCGTCATCTTCTTGCGCCATTTCTTCAGCGGCTTCAAGATCATCTTTCGCTTGTTGGTACGCTTGGAAACACTTGGTCACTTCTTCAAGCTGAGAATACTCTTTTGATAGTGCGCGGAATCGGTTTTGATCACTAAGAACACCGGGATCACCCAGTAAATGTTGAACTTCTTCGTAACGTTCAACCAGCGTTTCTAATTTAACTAAAATTGATTGCTTCATAATCTTCTAATTAGGGTGCGGAGTGAAGGCCTAGGCCATCAACTACTAATCGTTATAGGAATCCAGCCCAAGTGCTTCACGGATCACAACCAATTTGTCAGATTCACCATCTTTGGCGACCTGTTGCATGGCTTTCGTCGGGGCATGGATAAGCTTATTGGTTAATTTATTACTCAATTCTACCAAGGCTCTTTCAGGATCGGTGCCATTGGCGATTGCTTGTAAGCTGCGTTGTAACAGCTCATTTTTTATTGCTTCGGCATATTGGCGATAATCACGAATACTATCCACCGCTTCCAGTGAACGTAGCCACTGTAAAAAGGCAATACTTTCTTCAGCAATTATCGCCTCAGCTTGAATCGCAGCCACTTTACGTTGCTCACGATTTTTCTCGACAATCGAATGCAGATCATCAACAGAATATAAATAGACGTCATTAAGATCGCCCACCTGTGGTTCAATATCACGTGGTACGGCGATATCAACAAAGAGCATTGGCTGATTGCGACGTTGCTTCAACGCGACTTCGACCATGCCTTTACCGACAATAGGTAATGGGCTTGCCGTTGAGCTAATCACAATATCAGCACAATGAAGGTGATTGGGAATATCTTCTAAACCAATCACTTCAGCACCAAATTCTCGCGCTAGATTAGCAGCACGCTCACGGGTTCTATTGGCAACAATTAAACGGTTACAGCCTTGTTCAACTGCATGACGAGCAACCAACTCAATGGTCTCTCCTGCTCCGATGAGCAACATCGTCACACCTGATAAAGCTTCAAAAATTTGTCTAGCCAACGAACATGCAGCATAGGCGACAGACACCGCATTGCCACCGATATCGGTTTCAGTGCGTACTCGCTTTGCGACAGTAAACGTTTTTTGAAACAATTTTTCTAAGGTACCAACCACAGTTCCATTGTCTTTTGATTCCGAATAAGACTGCTTCACCTGTCCTAGGATTTGCGGTTCGCCTAATACTAACGAATCTAAGCCACACGCCACACGCATTAAATGTCGCGCCGCAGCTTGTTGTTCATGAAAATACAGGCTTGGCATCAATTCTTCGGCTGTGATCTGATGAAATTTGGTCAACCAGTCAATAATCACACCCGGTCCTGACTGTGATAATTCACAGTAAACTTCGGTACGGTTGCATGTCGATACAATAACCGCACTTGATACCTCAGGATGGTTTTTAAGCTCCTGCAGTGCCAAAGACAGTTTTTCAGGAGAAAAAGCTACCTTCTCACGCAAATCAACAGAAGCTGTTTTGTGGTTGATTCCTAATGCAAGCAAGGTCATGGAAACAGTATACCCACTTTGGCAGTGAAAAAATCTAAGGTGCAGATTTTACTTGATGCCATGTCGTAATAAAAGGCAACAGACGTAATCAATCCATAATGACACCATTTTTATCGTTTTTTAGCCACCTTCTTAGCTTCGTTAAGGGGTATAATTTGGCATTCGATTAAATTATCGCTATTGTTTTGACTCATTTTGATAGAGATCCCCTACGATGATATTGCGTAATCTTGTTAAAAATATCACTTTCACGTCGGTAACCCCGCCACTCAAAAATGTGGTTACAGCACATCAAAAAAAATGGCTTAGTGCACTTTTCGCTTTATCGCTATCACTGCTTGCAGGTTGTGCCCAGCAACCGACAGTAACGCATAAAGCCGATTGGCCCCTCCATCAAGCCCAATTAAAACAACTCACCAATTATCATGCTCAAGGTGTCTTTGGTTATATTAGCCCACAACAACGGGTGACGCTGTCCTTTAATTGGCAAAACCAACCTGATGATTATCAACTTATTTTAACCAAAATGTATAAAACGATCCTTAAGTTGGATGCTCGTCCTAATGCGGTAACGCTGACCGATCCAGATGGTAAAACCTACCATGGAACCAATGCTGCACAACTCGTACAACAGCTCACAGGCATTAGCTTACCACTCCAACAAATGCAAGATTGGCTAATCGGTTTACCCACAGGGGCCGATCATTACCTACTCAATAAAAATGACCAAGTCGCCTTTTTAACCAAAAAAATAGCGGGTCGAACTTGGGAGATGCATTACAGTACTTATGACAATACTCAAGTCCCCTCACTGCCAACACTAATGACCTTAAGGCAAGGAAATTTAACCATAAAAATAAAAGTCTCCCAATGGAAAACAGCGTAATAACCTTGGTTTATTCATATTTTAAATTTACGTAATAATGAGTTATTTTCATGAACCACAACGCCAAATTTGATATTGCCACTCAGTGGCCAGCACCTGCAAAACTTAACCTTTTTCTTTATATTACAGGTCAGCGAGACAACGGTTATCATGACTTGCAAACATTATTTCAGTTTGTTGATTATGGCGACACATTAACCATAACAGCCCGTCAAGATAGTGAAATAACCCTAACACCCACCATTACAGGTGTTGCCACCGAAGATAATTTAATTTATCGCGCAGCCATTGCTTTGCGCCAAGCCGCGCAAGTAAATTTTGGAGCAGAGATTCACATTGATAAAATTTTGCCTATGGGTGGCGGTTTAGGTGGTGGTTCATCCAATGCCGCAACAACCTTAGTCGCATTGAATTTTTTATGGCAAACACACCTCTCCGTTGATGAACTTGCCGCTATCGGCTTAAAACTAGGGGCTGATGTGCCTGTTTTTGTTCGAGGTCATAGTGCATTCGCAGAAGGAATTGGTGAAAAATTACAACCTGCATTACCACAAGAAAAATGGTACCTCATCGCTAAACCCGATATTAGCATCGCAACTGCTGAAATTTTCAACCATCCGCAACTACCACGTAATACAAAAAAACGCAGCTTAGATGCCCTGTTACGTGGGGTTTACGAAAACGATTGCGAAAAAATTGTAAGAAGTCTTAATCCCGAGGTTGATCAGGCGCTTTCATGGCTGTTAGAATATGCACCGTCAAGATTAACTGGTACTGGCGCTTGTGTGTTTGCTGAATGTGACTCCGAGCAAAATGCCAATGATATTTTGAATAATTTACCTGACTGGCTCCAAGGATTTGTCGCAAAAGGTGTTAACGTATCTCCTTTGATGACAACGCTAGCCACATATTCTATGGATTGTCAGTAATTACAACTTGGACGCAACCTGAGGTTTACACCGTGCCTGATATGAAGCTGTTTGCTGGTAACGCTACACCAGAACTAGCCCAACGCATCGCTGATCGTCTTTATATTTCATTAGGAGACGCAACGGTTGACCGTTTCTCCGATGGTGAAGTATGTGTGCAAATTAATGAAAACGTGCGTGGTAGCGACGTATTCATTATTCAATCAACTTGTGCACCAACTAACGACAACCTAATGGAACTGGTTGTTATGATCGATGCATTACGTCGTGCTTCTGCAGGTCGTATTACTGCTGTGATTCCATACTTCGGTTATGCGCGTCAAGATCGTCGTGTACGTTCTGCTCGTGTACCAATCACTGCCAAAGTTGTTGCTGACTTCCTTTCTAATGTAGGTGTTGACCGCGTACTAACGGTTGATCTACACGCTGAACAAATCCAAGGTTTCTTCGACGTTCCTGTCGATAACGTATTTGGTAGCCCTGTGCTGCTAGAAGATATGTTAGCGAAAGACCTACAAGATCCAGTGGTTGTTTCTCCTGATATCGGTGGTGTTGTACGTGCGCGCGCGATTGCAAAACTATTAGATGATACTGATATTGCTATCATCGATAAGCGTCGTCCACGTGCTAACGTTTCTCAAGTTATGCACCTAATCGGTGATGTTGAAGGTCGCGATTGTATTATCGTTGATGACATGATCGATACTGGCGGTACATTATGTAAAGCGGCTGAAGCACTAAAAGAACGCGGTGCTAAACGTGTATTTGCATACGCGACCCACCCTGTATTCTCGGGTAGTGCGCTACAAAACATCACTGAATCTGTCATTGATGAAATCATTGTGACTGACTCAATTCCACTAACAAAAGAAATTGCTGCAACAGGTAAAGTATCAGTACTTACGCTGTCAGGCATGCTAGCTGAAGCGATTCGTCGTATCAGCAACGAAGAATCAATTTCTGCGATGTTTGAGCACTAATCACGTTCGATTAGAATGAGATTTATCTCAGCTAAATTCTTAGCTAAATAAAAACCAACGCCTCGCTTTTGCGGGGCGTTTTATTTTTTATTGACTGCTGAAAAACCCGATCACCGCAGAGTCGTATCAATTTCACTTGATTTAGTATAATATAGCGCGCGTTTTGAACCCGACTATTGCTCGGTTTAACCATTACAGTGGTCATCACAAAACGCTATCACTACTGCTATATGACAAGAGAGACAAGCGTGAGTAATAATATTCGGTTACTTGTCGGCCTGGCAAACCCTGGCCAAGAGTATGCACAAACCCGCCATAATGCTGGTGCATGGGTCGTTGAAGAACTAGCTCGAGTCCATAACGTTACCCTACGTCAAGATCCAAAATATTTTGGTCTAACAGGCAGGATCACAACTAATGGTCAAGATCTTCGCTTGTTGATCCCAACCACATTCATGAATTTATCGGGTAAGTCTGTTGCTGCGCTTGCTAATTTTTTCCAAATTAAACCGGAAGAAATTTTAGTGGCGCATGATGAACTTGACTTACCTCCTGGTGTTGCCAAGTTTAAAAAAGGCGGTGGTCACGGTGGTCATAATGGCCTACGTGATATCATTAGCAAAATGGGCAATAACAAAGATTTCTATCGTCTAAGGATTGCCATTGGCCACCCTGGCGATAAAAATAAAGTCGCTGGTTATGTGCTAGGAAAGGCACCGGCCAAAGATCAAGAACTTATTAATGCAGCCGTTGACGAATCAGTGCGCTGTATTGATGTGCTTCTAAAAGACGGCCTCAGTAAGGCACAAAATCGTCTTCATTCATTCAAGGCAGAATAGCACACTGATAACAGTACTGTTTTGTCGTTATAGACTCACCATTGAGTACTATAGTTGAGTTGTTACAGAATAATCACCAAAAGGGTTACAAGCCATGGGTTTTAAATGCGGTATCGTAGGTCTACCAAACGTTGGTAAGTCAACACTGTTCAATGCCTTAACAAAAGCAGGCATCGAGGCAGCTAACTTCCCATTCTGTACTATCGAGCCAAACACAGGTGTTGTACCTGTGCCAGATCCTCGCATGGATGCATTAGCAGTATTCGTTAAACCAGAACGTATTCTGCCAACCACAATGGAATTTGTAGACATCGCAGGCCTTGTTGCTGGCGCATCTAAAGGTGAAGGTCTTGGTAACAAGTTCTTAGCTAACATTCGTGAAACTGATGCTATTGGTCACGTTGTTCGTTGTTTTGAAAATGAGAACATCGTTCACGTTGCTGGCCGTATTGACCCTCTTGAAGATATCGATATCATCAACCTTGAATTAGCAATGGCTGACCTTGATACCTGTGAGCGCGCTATTTTCCGTGTCGCTAAGCGAGCTAAAGGCGGTGATAACGATGCTAAAACTGAGATCAAAGTACTAGAAAAAATGCTGCCAATATTAACTGACGGCGAAATGCTACGTTCAATGGAACTAAGCAAAGAAGAAAAAGCAGCAGTAGATTACCTGCACTTCTTAACGCTAAAGCCAACCATGTACATTGCTAACGTTAATGATGACGGTTTTGAAAATAACCCATTCCTAGACAAAGTTATTGAGCGTGCTGCAACAGAAAACGCGATTGTTGTGCCTATCTGTGCGGCAATGGAATCTGAAATCGCAGAACTTGACGATGAAGATCGTGAAGAGTTCTTGGCTGACATGGGTATCGAAGAACCTGGTCTTAACCGTGTTATTCGTTCTGGTTATGAACTACTATCACTACAAACCTACTTCACGGCTGGTGTTAAAGAAGTGCGTGCTTGGACTATCCCTGTTGGCGCTACTGCACCAAAAGCTGCGGGTGTTATCCACACAGACTTTGAAAAAGGTTTTATTCGTGCTGAAGTTATCGGCTACGATGATTACATCGAATGCGGCGGCGAATCAGCAGCAAAAGATGCGGGTAAATGGCGTCTAGAAGGTAAAGATTACATCGTTAAAGATGGTGATGTAGTACATTTCCGCTTCAATGTATAATCGTTTCTATTCAATTATTATTGATATAACGATGAATTGATGAATAAGCCAGCATTATGCTGGCTTATTTTTTATCACCTCAAGCCTAAAAATAAATCAGCGCTAGGTCACAATTTTAATTATTGTTAGCTGACAATTCATATATCAGTTTGTGATTCGCCCAGTTCGCCCAAATAACCGACGAACAAACGAATTTTCGCTGTTTTTCAAAAAAAACTATTGACGGTTTTAGCTGGTATGAGCATAATGCGCCCCGTTCCCAACGAAGCGGCTCACTAAGAGCAGTGGCTGTTGGAAGCAAAATGGCTACGTAGCTCAGTTGGTTAGAGCACATCACTCATAATGATGGGGTCACAGGTTCGAATCCCGTCGTAGCCACCATTTCAATTTTATTATAAGATTGAAAGTCAATGCTTGTTCATTGATAAAATGCGGAAGTGGCGGAATTGGTAGACGCACTAGATTTAGGTTCTAGCGCCGTAAGGTGTGAGAGTTCAAGTCTCTCCTTCCGCACCATTCTCTCAATAGAGTTGA